>JADDKG010000156.1 GCA_020253895.1 Rubrobacter sp. | reverse complement strand
CTGCTCCTCCGTCTCCACGCCCTTGGCGGTGACCTGCATCCCCAGCCGGTGGGCGAGGTCTATCAGTGCCCGGGCGATGGCCGCGTCCTCCCCGCTTCTTTCCAGGTCCCGGACGAGGGAGCGGTCGAGCTTCAGCCCGTCCCTCGGGAGGCGCTTCAGGAGGCCGAGCGAGGAGCGGTCGCCGCCGAAGTCGTCGACGACCACCCCGACCCCGATCCTCTCCAGCCGGCGCAGCAGGCCCGCGGCCGCCTCCGGTTCCTGAAGCAGCGCGCTCTCGCCGAGCTCGAGCTGCAGGTCTTCCGGACCGAGACCGGCCCTCTTTAGCGTTCCCACGACCCTCTCCGGCAGGTCCTGCTGCCAGAGTTCCCTAGGGGAGAGGTTGATGCCCAGCCGCAGCCGTTTCCCGCGCCGCCGCCAGCGCGCCACCGCCCGGCACGCCTCCTCCAGCACCAGCTGGCCTAGCGGTACGATCATGCCGGTCTGCTCGGCGGAGAGGATGAACTGGTCGGGGAGCATGAGGCCCAGGTGTTGGTGCTTCCAGCGGGCCAGAGCCTCGACGGCAACCGGCCTCCCGCTCTTCAGCGAGACGATCGGCTGGTAGTGTACGGTGAACTCTCCCTGGCTCATGGCCCGCTCCAGCGCCTCCCGGATCCCCGCCTGCTCCAGATCCCGCGGGGTCGCCGCGGGGTCGAAGACCTCGCAGCGGTTCTTGCCCCCCTGCTTGGCCCGGTACATCGCGAGGTCCGCCTTTCTCAGCAGGTGCAGGGCGCTGCACTCCTCCGGACAGCCGGTCGCTATCCCCACGCTGGCCGACAGGTGAAGCCTGTCCGTCCCGGTGACGATGGGCTCTCGCAGGTCCTCCAGCAGCCGCCGGGCTACCCTGAGCGCTTCCGGGGCCCTGGAGTCCTCCAGGAGGATGCCGAACTCGTCGCCGCCGAGCCGGGCCGCCGTGTCGCCGGGCCTAAGCCCCCTCCTCAGCCGCCTGGCGACCTCCCTCAGCACCTTGTCCCCGGCCTCGTGCCCGGAGGAGTCGTTTATCTCCTTGAAGCCGTCGAGGTCCATGAACAGCACAGCCAGCCCCTCTCCCCGCGCCCTGGCCCGGTGGACGGCGTGCTCCAGCCGGTCCACGAAGAGGGTCCTGTTGAGCAGCCCGGTGAGCGGGTCCATGAGCGCCTCGCGCAGGAGCTGCTCCTCGAGCGCCCGGCGGCCGGTCACGTCCCGGACCACCACGGAAACCCCCACGATCCCCTCCCCGGTCCTGGCAGGTACCAGGGTGAGGTGAAGCCTCCGTCCCCCGGCACAGGAGATCTCCATCTCCTGCAGGTTTCCTCCGAAAGCATGCCGCAGGGCGCGCGACACCTCACCGGCCTCCCCGGAGGGAGCCAGCTGGGAGAGGTGGATCCCGCGCAGGTCTTCAGCGTGGTGCCCAGGGAGTAGCTCCCCGCAAGAACCCCCGACCTCTAACACGCGCCCTTCCATGTCCAGCGAGAGCAAACCCTCCGGGGCGTACCGGAACAGCTCCCTGTAGCGCTGCTCCCTCAACGGCTTCGCCTCGCCTCCGGCCGTGCTCCTCACCTGCCGCTCCTTCCGCCGCCCCGTCGCGTAGGGTCCCATGCTATGCCGGGAAGCCGGTGCGCACATCCCCCAAATGAGGGATTTTGAAGTTACATACCACCCCTCTTAGTACTTTGTGCTGGCGCACCGGGCAGCACTTTGATGCGCCCGCCGGTCACTTCTTCCCGAAAACCTCTTACGCGGCGGCAGGCGGTCCGCTATACAGGGTGTCTGTAACCGGGGTTGCTTGGAGGTATGCCGTGCAGGAGAGGGGCGGAGGCTCCGCAGGGCAGGTGGAGGGGTGGAGCTAGTTCCCGGACGGTGGCTGGTGTGGACCGCGCTCGCTGCGGGGGCCGCCATCCTGCTCGTGGAGGGGTTCTTCCTCTACCGCTTCTACGCGGAGCCGCCGAACCCCCGGGACGCTCCGCGCGCCGCCGCGGTCGCTGGTGCCTCCTCGCCGGTGATAGAGGCTCCCGTGCGGGACTCGGCGGACTACCTAGAGGCGGCCGGTGCCCTGCAGGACCGGGCGGCGGAGGCCTCGCAGGACGTCGAGGAGGCGGTGCTCCGCTACGACGGGCTGGACGCCGACGACGTGAGGGCTCTGGGCGAGGACGCCGAGGAGCTCTCCCGGGTGCACCGGGAGCTGCGGAGCCTCGGGCCCCCGCCGGACTACGAGGGCTACCACCGGACGCTGGTGGACGGCGTCGGGCGGCTGCGGGCGGCCGCCGCCCTGGCCTACCGCCTTGCCGCCGACCCGGGCTCCGCGGAGCAGGAGGACTTCGAAACCTACCGGGCCTACACCGAAGAAGGGATGGAGGAGCTGCGACGGGCCGGCGGGATGCTGGAGGAGAAGACCTCGGGACCGTAGAAGAAGAGACCTCAAGGCTTGCCAGGAGGCGTCAGAGAGGAGGTTTGATGGCGATGATGCACAAGGGCCTGATAGCGGGGGTGGCGGCGCTGCTGCTCGTGTTCGCCTCTGTGGGGAGGGCGGAGGGTGAGGAGGTGGAGGTGCGCCTCTCTCCCAGCCGGGATTCCGGTGTCTCCGGTGTTGCCCGCCTCGCCGACGTGGAGGGCGGGGTGCGGGTCGAGCTCAGCGTGCACGGCCTGCCGGAGGCCGGCGTGGAGCACATCAACCACATCCACGGCGGGGGCACCTGCGCCGACGACCGGGCAGGGAGGACCGCGCCGGTCACCATCCCGCTCGAGCCCGTGCGGGCCCGGGAGGACGGGACCGGCTCGGCCACGACCCTCGTGGAGGGGACCTCCACACAGAAGCTCTTCGACGGGAGCCGGGAGCGGTTTATCCTGCTGCACGCGCGGGTCGAGGAGGGCGGGGGCGTGCCGCCGGGGATCTCCTGCGCCGACCTGGTGCGCGTCTCCTCCGGGGTGCTGCCCGACAGCGGCGGGGCAGGTTTTCGTGTGCCGGCGCTGCTTCTGGCTGGTGCTCTGGCGGCATCTCTCACGCTCGCCGCGCTGCTCCGCAGGAGGTAGCGAAAGTCCCTCCCGGCCGTACCGGGGCCCACCCAGAAGGGTTACAATCTCCGGCATATGGCCAGGGTGAAGGTCTGCGGGATAACCAGCGTCGAGGACGCCCGGGTGGCGGCCGAGGCCGGTGCGGACGCGGTGGGGCTCGTCTTTTTCGAGCGGAGCCCGCGGCGGGTGGGGCTGGAGCGGGCGCGGGAGATCTCCGCCTCCCTCCCCGAAGGGGTGCTCAGGGTCGGGGTCTTCGTGGACGCGTCCCCCGAGGAGGTGCTGCGGGTCGCCTCCTTCGTGGGGCTGGACTACGCCCAGCTGCACGGGGACGAGGGGCCGGAGGTGGTGGAGAGGGTGCGGGAGGGGGGACTCGCCGTCATAAAGGCGCTCCGGGTTCGGGATGCGGGCTCGCTCGGGGAGCTCGGGCGCTACCCCGCCGACCTCTTCCTGCTCGACGCCTGGAAGGAGGGCGCCTACGGGGGGACCGGCACCCGGTTCGACTGGGGGGTTGCCAAGGAGCTCCGGGGCTGTGCTAACATCGTCGTCTCCGGAGGGCTCACCCCCGAGAACGTGCGGGCGGCCATCGAGTTCTTCGACCCGTACGGGGTGGACGCCTCGAGCTCGCTGGAGGAGGCGCCCGGCAGAAAGAACGGCGAGCTGGTGCGGAGGTTCGTGAGTGCGGCAAAAGGCTGAGAGCGGCTACTTCGGCCCCTTCGGGGGCCGGTACGTGCCGGAGACCCTGATCCACGCCCTCGAAGAGCTCGAGGAGGCCTACGAGCGCTACCGGAACGACCCCGAGTTCGTCGAGGAGCTCGACGCCCTGGCGCGGGACTTCGTGGGGCGCCCGACCCCCCTCATGCTCGCCTCACGGCTCACCCGCCGATGGGGCGGGGCCAACGTGTGGTTCAAGCGGGAGGATCTCGCGCACACGGGGGCGCACAAGATCAACAACACCCTGGGCCAGATCCTGCTCGCCGACCGGATGGGCAAGAGGCGCATCATCGCCGAGACCGGCGCGGGCCAGCACGGGGTCGCCACCGCCACCGTCGCCGCCCTCTACGGCAAGGAGTGCGTCGTGTACATG
>JADDKG010000155.1 GCA_020253895.1 Rubrobacter sp. | reverse complement strand
CGGGGGCCGGGGCCTGCCCAACCCGGTTCTGGACACCCTGAGGCTCGCCCGGCTTCTGGTGCCCGGCCTGCGGCGCTACCGGCTCTCCGCCCTGGCCTCGCACTTCGGGGTCCGGCAGGCGCCGAACCACCGGGCCCTCGCGGATGCGGCGGCCACCGCCGGGGTCTTCCTGCGGCTCCTGCGTCTGCTGCGCGGGGCGGGGGTGAGGAGCGTCGGCGAGGCGCTCGCGCTCCGGAGGGGAGGCGCCGCGCGGCGCCTCCTCCCTCAGAAGCAGCACCTCGCCGAGGGACTTCCCGCCTCCTGCGGGGTCTACTACTTTCTGGACGGCGCCGGGAGGGTGCTCTACGTGGGCAAGGCCAAGAACCTGCGGTCCAGGGTGCGCACCTACTTCAACGGCGGCGACGGCCGGAAGAAGGTCCGGCGGCTCGTGGAGGAGGTGGCCTCGGTGCGGGTCCGTACGACGGAAACGGAGCTCGAGGCCCTGCTGCTCGAGGCCCGGGAGATAAGGCGCCTCTCTCCCCCGTACAACGCCGCCGGCCGCGACGAGGGGAGGCGCTGGTATATCGGGTTCTCCCGTGAGGACCCCTACCCGGCGCCCGAGCGGGTCTCGGGGGAGGAGGCGGGGGAGTCGATGCTCCTGCTCGGCCCGTACCGCAGCCCGGGGATGGTCGACGCCTGCATCGAGGCGCTGGGACGGATCTTCCCGGTGCGCCGGTGCTCGGGGGAGGGCGGGCCCTGCCTCTACGGTCAGATGGGACGGTGCGCGCCGTGCATAGGCATGGGCCGGGAGGAGTACGCCCGGGAGGTCGTGGGGGGAGCCGCCGCGCTGCTGCGCGGCGAGGACGGGGGGGAGCGGCTCGCCGCGCTCAGGCGGGAGCGGGACCGTCTGGCGGCAGAGCTTGAGTTCGAAGCCGCGGCCCGCCTCCGGGACCTCGTCTCTGGCATAGAGCGGCTGCGCCTGGCCCGGACGCTCGGGGCCTCCGGCGCCCTGCAGGCCGCCGTCGCCCCCTCCACCGAGCCGGGGATGGTTGAGGTCTTCGCCTTCGGGAGCGGCGCCCTGCTCGCCCACCGGAGCTTCGAGGCCGGCGACGAGAGGGGCCTGCGGGGCTTCGCCGCCCGGGTTGGTTCTTCACGCGGGGAGGGAGCTTCCGGCGGGTTCGACGAGGCCCGGGTGGTCCTGGCCTACCTCCGGCGGCGCTCCGGGCTCGTCGAGATCGCCGGGCTCGAGCCCGGCGGCGAGGAGCTGATACAGGCCGCCCGGCGGGTGGGGAGCGGCGTGTAGCATGGTACAATAGGTTTGGTGTATTTTAAGTAGCAAGAGGCTACCGGAAAGATCTGAGAACATGGTGCAGGGTTTGCAGGGTACGACGCGCAGGATCCTACTGGTGGACGACGAGCCGTCGCTCCAGAAGATGCTGACGCACGCCCTGGAGCGGGAGGGGTTTCAGGTGCAGGCCGTCGGGGATGGTGAGGCGGCGCTCGAGGCCGTCAACACCTTCGAGCCGCACCTGATCATCCTGGACATCATGCTCCCCAAGCTGGACGGGACCGAGGTCTGCCGCAGGATCCGGGCTCAGAGCGACGTGCCGATCCTGATGCTCACCGCCAAGGACGACGAGATAGACCGGGTGGTGGGGCTAGAGCTCGGGGCCGACGACTACGTCACCAAGCCCTTCGCGGTGCGGGAGCTGGTGGCGCGGGTCAGGGCCATCATGCGCCGGGCGCAGGTTCCCGCCGGGCAGCGGCCGGACGAGCTCAACTACGACGGGCTGAAGATAAACCTCCCCAGCCGCCGGGTCTCGGTGGACGGGCGGGAGGTGGATCTGACCTACACCGAGTTCGAGCTTCTGGTGACCCTGGCTTCCAACCCGGGCAAGGTGTTCTCCCGGAGCGCCCTCCTGCGCCGGGTCTGGGGCGATGAGTTCCGCGACGAGCGCACGGTCGACGTGCACATCCGGCACCTCCGGGAGAAGATAGAGCGCGACCCCCGCAACCCCGAGTTCATCCACACCGCGCGGGGTGTCGGGTATGTCTTCCGCTAGGAAGCTTCTCTCGCGCAAAGCCGCCTCCGTACGTCTCCCGCGGCTGTCCCGTCTGGAGGGCCTGCGGCCGCGGGTCGGCATCAGGATCTGGCTCACGGCCCTCTTCGTGCTGGTCACCGCCCTTGCAGCGGTGACCGCCTACGAGCTGGTGCGTCCCATCCTGCAGGACACCCTCAACCGGGCCAGCGAGGCCAGCTTCCGGCAGGTGGGGGAGCAGTTTGAGGCCCAGCTGGCCCGCAACGACGGCCAGATATCGGTGGACCAGGTAAAGTCCTTTGCGGCCAGCCGGGGCCTGCAGTGGGGCGTGGTGCGGGCCGAGAACGGGACCAAGCTGGAGGGCGAGCTCGGCGGCAACCTCGACGACTGGTCGGCCCGGGCGGTCCAGCGGGCGGTGGCCGAGCAGCGCCCGCAGCAGACCATCGAGCGGGTGGCCGAGGGCAACCCGCGGGAGGGCCAGCTGCGGGCCACCTACGCCTCGCCCATCAGGATAGAGGGCGAGAGCGGCTACGCGATCGTGCTCGTCAAGTTCTTCACCCAGAGCGACATAGAGAACGTGCAGGCGGCGCTGGCCAAGATAGACCGGGTGGCCCTGATCGCGGCGGCCCTCGCCCTCATGGTGGCGGGTGCGGTGGGCTATCTGGTGGCCACCCTGATCTCCCGCCGCATCAGCCGCCTGGGGCTGGCCGCCGAGCGGCTGGCCGCCGGCAACTTCGACGAGAGGATACAGAGCCGGGTGGAGGATGAGGTGGGCTCCCTCGGGGAGACCTTCAACTCCATGGCGGCCTCCCTTAAGAGCGCCTTCGAGCAGGTGGAGCAGGAGAAGGAGCGGGGGCAGGCCATCCTGGACGGGATGACGGACGCTGTGGTGGGGGTCGACCGGGAGCTGAACCCGGTCTTCCTGAACCCCCGGGCCCGGGAGCTTCTGGAGTCCGCACCCCCGGAGTTCCACAACCGGCTGCAGGAGGTGCTGGCCAAGACCCGCTACAGCGGCCCGATCACCGAGCCCGAGGCGGAGGCGGGAGAGAGGATCATCGAGATCCGGGCGGCCCCGCTGGAGGACGGCGCCCTGGCCATCCTGCGCGACGTCACCGAGGAGCGGCAGGTCCAGCGGGCGAAGGCGGAGTTCATAGCCAACGCCTCCCACGAGTTGAAGACCCCCATCTCGGCGCTCTCCGGCTACCTGGAGATGCTGGAGGACGAGCAGGACGAGGAGGTCCGCAACGAGTTCCTGAAGGAGATGCGGACCCAGACCGAGCGGCTGCAGAACCTGGCCCGGACGCTGCTGGACCTCTCCCGGCTGGACGCCAACGCGGTCATCTTCCGGCTGGAGGAGGTGGACCTGGAGGACCTGCTGCACGAGCTGCGGCGGGACTTCAGCTACACAGGACGTCCGCTCAGGATCCACGCCGAAGACGGCGTCCCCCCCGTGGAGACCGACCCCACCCAGCTGCACCGGACGCTCGCCATCCTGGTGGATAACGCCATAAAGTACTCCCCGGAGGGGACGCCGGTGGACCTGATCCTTCGCCGCGAGGACGGAAGCGCCGTGATCGACGTCCGGGACCGCGGCTGCGGCATCTCGGAGTCGGAGATCCCGCACATCTTCGAGCGATTCTACCGGGCCCAGGGCTCCTCCCGGGCCGACGGCACCGGGCTCGGCCTGGCCCTGGCCAACGAGATAGTCGAGCACCTCGGCGGCGAGATCCGGGTGCAGAGCAAGCCCGGCGAGGGCAGCACCTTCTCCGTCGTCCTGCCCCTCAGAAAGGACGCCGCCCGCGGGGAAACCCGCCACAGGGCCCGCGCCTCCTGAGCAAGCTTGAAATTTATCTCACTAAGCGCGTTTCGTGCGCTAAAATATGGTCCCGGGGCGGCGACCGGCTCGTGGCTTTCTGTCCCCCCTCCCTGCGAACCGCGCCGCCCCGGGCTCTCTTCTCAGAGGGCCGGTATTCCCGGCGGGAGGCCGAAGGCCTCCAGCAGCGGCACCACCGGGGCCAGCAGAAAGCTGAAGACCGAGAATCCGGGCAGGAAGATCGCCACGACCACCAGGATCAGCAGGATGGTCGGGCCGTACTGGTTCATAAAGGCCACGAACCCGTCCAGCGAGCGGGGGAGGAACGGGAAGATCACCTTCGCCCCGTCGAGGGGCGGGATGGGGATGAGGTTGAAGACGAAAAGCAGCGCGTTCACAAAGGCCACCGCGGCTATGGTGACGAGCAGGTAGCCCTCGCTTAGGGCCGGGATCCTGTAGAGCACGGCGCACACCGCAACGATCAGCAGGTTGGAGGCCGGCCCCGCGAACGCCACCGCCACGGGCCCCAGCACCCCACCCCGCAGCTTCGCGGGGGTCACCGGGGTCGGCCTGCCCCAGCCGAAGCCCGCGATCAGCAGCATGATGCTTCCCAGCACGTCCAGATGCGAGGCCGGGTTAAGGGTCACCCTCCCCTGCCGGTAGGCGGTGTCGTCGCCCAGGAGGTAGGCCGAGGCGGCGTGGGCCGCCTCGTGCAGCGTGATCCCCACCACGAACCCCAGCAGTATGGCCACCGCGGCGGCCGGGCTCTGCTCGAAGAGCTGGACGAACATCGTGGGGCGTATGATACACGCCCCGGCGGGGTCTAGTCCTCCGGGAAGACCGAGACCGTCACGTGGTTGCCCGCATCCCCGGTGTACGAGGAGAGCTGCGGGGTGAGGACCTCCGCCGAGTCCGCTACCGACCCGATCCGCGTCATCCCGGCGGTGACCGGTGACTTGACCCCGGCCTCGTTCCCCTCGCTCTCCACCAGCGACACCGCCACCCGGACGTCCGGGTTGGCCTTGGGCTGTATCTCGACCACGTTAGCCCCCTCCACCATGGGATCGGGACGTATGGAGACCACCGTGCCGGTGACCGGGGAGTAGACCGGCGTCCCGGCCGGTGCCCCTACGTCGAGCGCGCCGGTATCGGGCCCCTCGCGGCCTGCGCCGTCCATCACGTAGAAGCGCAACCCCTCAGGGGTCGACTCGCCGAGGAAGAGCCGCAGCAGGGGGTTGAGCGAGAGGTTCTTGCCCCGTGGCTCCATGGGCAGCAGGCTCTCATCCTCGGGGTGGTAGCCCAGCCCGGTGAGGTCGTCCGGACGGATGGGGGTGGAGATGCTCACCCCTGCGGCCTCGGCCACCACCATGTCGGGGGCGGCGTTGCCCGGGTCCACCGGGACCGCTCCCCGGGAGGCGCCGGAGGCCGCCTGCGCGAAAACGGCGAGCACGAGCGCTAGCAGGCCCAGCGCGACCACGGAGGCTGCCGCGATCCGGCGCCGCCGGTAGACGGCCATCCGCCGCAGCCGCCGCTCCCGCATCCTCGTCCGGCGGCGTGCCTTTGCGGCATCGTCGCCGCCGTCGGGTTCGATCACCCGCAGGTACGGAGGCCGGGAGCGGCCCGCACCGGGCCGCCGCCCAACATGTTGGGTTCGCTGGAGCTGCCCCCCTCGCATACTGGGGCGGGATTATACAGACGGGGGTAGAGGGTGTAAACTCGCCGCGGCAAAGGGCTTCTGCTGGTACCATTGGAGCGTGGACTCCCCGGAGCAGAAGCCTCCCGCCGCGGACAGGCTGGTCGTCTCGACCTACCTGCAGTACTTCCTAATCGCCGCGGGGCTCGTGCTCGCGGTGGTTCTGATCCGCCAGATCGGTGGCGTGCTCCTGACCTTTCTAATGGCCGGGGTGTTGGCCTACGCCCTGAACCCCTTTGTACGCCGCCTGGAGGACATGCGGGTTCCCCGGATCCTTGCCGTGCTCGGGGTCTTCGCTGCGCTGCTGGCGGGCGTGTTTGCGGTGCTCCTGATCATCATCGTCCCGGCCGTAAACCAGGTGCAGCAGCTCCTGCAGGACCCTCAGGCTGCGGTGGAGGCCGCCGCCAGCCTGCTGGCG
>JADDKG010000154.1 GCA_020253895.1 Rubrobacter sp. | reverse complement strand
TTTCCAGGATCTCGTCCTGACCGTAGGCAGGGTAGCCCAGACTCCTGCCGGGTGGCGAACGGGCGGGTACGGGTTCGGGGCTCACCACCGGGCGTTCGCCGGGCCTTCTCCCGGTGTAGCCCTCAAGAGGGTTGGCCGGGAACATAAGCCAGGGTGGCGAGGGGAGATCCAGCCGCAACCCCAAAGCTCATCCGCGGTGCGGCCGGCGCCGCGCCGGAGACCACACCGGCCGGCACTCTAGCCTGCCATCAGTACCGCGCCACATCCACCGTTTAACCTCAAGCCCGGGAAATGTTAGCCCGTTCGCAAAGCCCGGCGTAGCCGACAGGTGGCGCGGTTTTGTTGCCTGAAGCGTGGGCCGGCAGCGCCCGGTCTATCCCGGCTCGGTGATGCGGATTGCCTCCCGCCCCTTCGGGGCTGGAGCTTTGGCGGTCCTCTCTCTGTAGGCTGCCGGCGGAGATCCCCAGAGGTGTCCACCATAGCGCCCCGCGTCAGCGGAGAAAGGTCCGTGCGGGATCACTGCTCTGCTCAAAGCGCGGAGGGTCCGGGAACCCCGGACCCTCCGCACGGGCCTCGCTCGTAGCCGTCCCGTCTTCTTCTCCGACTACCGGATGGTGAACGACCAGGACCTGGCGCCCACGTTGCCCGCCCTGTCTGTAGCGACTATCTTGACCGTCTTCTTGCCCTTGGAGAGCTTTGGAGAGTTGTAGGTGAGTTTGTCGGTCGAGGCGTTGTAGCTCCACTTTGTCGGGGAGATCAGGACCCCGTTCACGTAGAGCTTTATGTTGCCCTTTTGCAGGTTCGTCAGGTTGTCCCTGACGGTGGCCCTTATGGTGGGGGTGGTGTCCGTGATAGCCGTCCCTGGTTTGGGGAGCATGCCGCTTATGGTCGGCTTGACCGTATCCAGTATGATCGTGTCCGAGACGCTCTCTGAGACGTTGCCCGCCTGGTCTTGGTACTGGACGTAGACGGTCCTTGTGCCGTTGGCGTTCCTGAGGGTCCACCTCTTTGAGGTGGCGTAGGGCTCCCACTCCGACCAGCTCCCGCCGTCGTTCATAAAGCGCATCGAGGTTACCCCGGAGCCTTCGTCAGAGGCCGAGAGGGAGAGGTCGGCCGTGGCGCTGCGGGTGTAGAGGGCGTCGTCGTTGATCTTGATCGCGCCCGTCGGCGGCGTCGTGTCGGAGGGAGCTTCGTCGTTATCGGTTATGGTGAGGGTGGCCGTGCTCTGTGTGCCCAGGGTGGCTCCGCCTTGCGGGTTGGAGAGGGTGAGGTTGACCGTCTCCTCGGGCTCGTCGGCGGTGTCGTCGTTGATCGGGACGGCGAAGGTCTTGGAGCCGTCGCCGTGGGCGAAGGTGAGGGTGCCGGAGGTCTGGGTGTAGTCGGAGCCGGAGCTGGCCGTGCCGTCGGAGGTGGCGTAGTCCACCGTGACCTCGCCGTCGGCGCCGTCCTGGCGGACGACGGTTATGGTGGCCGTACCCGCGCCTTCGTCTACGGTGTAGGTCGCGGAGCCGAACCGCACGCTGCCGGGGCTGCGCTCGAAGGAGCCGGAGTCGCACTCCGGCGTGCCGTCCCCGTCCCCGTCGAAGGGGCGCCCTGTGCCGCGCTGGTCCGTGGCGGGCGGCGGGCAGCTCGTCGTCGCGACCCTGTCTGTGGCCGGGCTGCCCGAGAGCAGCGCGTGGGTCCTGGTGGGCCCGCCGTTGTCGGCGAGCGGGCCGAGCCCGGGATCTTCCACGCCGGTTTGGTCGCCGGGTTGGTCGAAGGCGTCCGTGGCGTTACCGTACCCCGTGGCGTAGCCGTCCCCGATGACGTTGTACCCCTTCGAGTCGAAGGAGTAGGCCCCAAATGAGCCATACACGTCGGTGGTGGAGTTGGCGGCGATGATGGAGGAGTCTATCTTAACCCGTTTGTCGGATCCAAGGCTCGCCACGCCCGCGCCCTCGGGGGCGGTGTTCCCGGTGATGGTGCTGTTCTCTATAGTCGTGTCACCATCATATATGTAGACACCACCGCCGACCATACTGGCCGAGTTGTCGCTCACGGTGGAATTGGTGAGCGTCAGGGTGCCGAATAGGTTCTGGATGCCGCCGGCATGCCTCCTACTTGTGTTACCGCTCACGGTGGAATTGGTGAGCGTCAGGGTGCCGCCATAATCGGAGATGCCGCCGCCGTCGTTATTAGCCGAGTTGTCGCTCACGGTGGAGCCGTCGAGCGTCAGGGTGCCGCCATTGGCGATGCCGCCGCCGTAACCACTGGTCTCGTTGCCGCTCACGGTGGAGTTGGTGAGCGTCAGGGTGCCTACGTTAAAGATGCCGCCGCCGAAAGAACTGCCGCCGAAAGAACTACTTGTGTTGCCGCTCACGGTGGAATTGGTGAGCGTCAGGGTGCCTCCGTTGTAGATGCCGCCGCCTCTACCATAGGTCCTGTTGTCGTACGGTGGGCTCCCCCCGCTCAGCGTCAGACCGGAGATGGTCGCGCCGGCACCATCCAGGACGTGGAAGACCCGGTCGTTGAGGCCGGCGGCGCTCACGGTGGTCGTGGCGGCCCCCGCCCCCTGTATCTTCACCTCGCCGCTTGCTACGTCGAGGTCGCCGTACGCGGAGGCGTCCTCGTCGGCCCCGGAGATGGTGAGGGTGTAGGTGCCCTGCGGGACGGTGATCTCGTCGGCTCCGGGTCTCGTGTTCGCCGCTATGACCGCTTCCCGCAAGGAGCAGTCGTCTGGGAGGCAGCTCCCGTCGTTGGTGTCCTGCGTCTTGGTCACGGTAAAGGTGTCCGCCCGCGCCGGGTCCGAGAGCGCTGCGAGCAGCAGCGCCGTGGCCAGCAGGGCCGCGAGCGCCAGCGCGGGCGCCCTGATCAAGCCGACGTTCATGGTCTACCTACATCCCTTTCTCTCGCCTCGCCCGCACCGGACTTTCTCTGCGCTTCTCATGCGTTTAGCGGGGTCTCACGGCGACAGATTAGGCGCCGGCGACGCCCCGCGCATCTGCCACCCGGGGTATCTTGCGTTGGCCACCCGGCATATTTTTCCCCGCAACAGGGAGTAGGTAGAGAGCACTACCCGCCGGTCGAGCCGGAGATTCTTTGAGAAATACGTAGTTTGGGTGATGCGGAGGAGGTCTCCGGTGGGCTACGCTGTCTTCGTCACGGGGACCGGGAGGCAGCGCCCGGGCCAGCGGCAGGAGAAGGCCCACGGGAGGGGCGACGTGGAGAGCCTGAGACGGGCTATGATATGGCGATATCTGTGGATGCATCCCAAAAGGCCACTTATGAGACCTCCGGCGAGGCCGGAGTTTCGGGCCAAGGGATCATTCAGGCGAGGCCCTCTGAACCGGGGGTGCAACGCACTCTACGGAGCATGTGTAAAGCAGCTGATGGTGCTGCGCGCGCCGCCACCGCCGTCGGTACCCGCCTGAGAGAGCGCCGGTTGGAGAGAGTCGGGATGGCGGCACGCGCGGCGACCATCAAGGTGTTGTTGGTCGGGGATGCGCCGCGGGTTCGGGCAATGTTGGGTGGGGCGGACGATTTCGACCTTACGAG
>JADDKG010000153.1 GCA_020253895.1 Rubrobacter sp. | reverse complement strand
TTTGTGAGCGCGATGACGAGGGTGCGGACCACGATCTCCAGGTAGAGCGGGTCGAGCACCTTGAGGTAGTTCGCCGGGTTGAAGCCGAGCGTGATCCCGCCGTAGACCCCGCTGGTCCCGAAGGAGTAGGCGAGGATCAGGAGCAGCGGGGCGAGGAAGAAGACCCCGAGCCACAGGGCGGCCGGCGCGAGCAGGCCGGCGAGCCCCAGCGACCAGCCGCCTCTCTTCTCTCCCCTCATCTCAGGCGCTCTTTACCTCGGTGAAGATCCGCTCGTAGCGCCGGGTGGCCTCCCCCACGTCTTCTATGACCTGCAGCCGGTCGAAGACCTCCTGGGAGGGGGTGTAGCCCGGCAGCCGCCTGAGCTCCTCGTCTATCATCGGGAGGGCGGCCTCGTTGGGGGTGTTGTAGTAGGTGTAGTTGGAGAGCTCGGCCCCCACCTTGGGTTCAAGGATGTAGTTGATGAACTTGTGGGCAAGGTCTACGTGCGGAGCACCGACCGGGATGGCTATGTTATCGGTCCAGCGGGTCGCCCCCGGCTTGGGGATGGCGTAGCTGAGATCCTTGTTCTCCACCATCGCCAGAAAGGCGTCCCCGGAGTAGACGTGGCCGAGCAGCAGGTCCCCGTTCTGCACGGCGGGCCGGTTCTCGGTCGAGGCGAAGTAGCCCCGCAGAAGCGGCTTCTGCTCCTTGAGCGACTCCTCGGCCTCGGCGAGCTCGTCGGGGTCGGTGGAGTTTATGGAGTAGCCGAGGCGCATGAGCGCCGCCCCGACGGTCTCCCGGACGTCGTTGAGCATCCCGATCTTGCCCTTGAACTCGGGGTTCCACATGGCGTCCCAGCTGTCGACCTCGCCGATCTCCTTCCGGTTGTAAAGGATGCCGGTGGTTCCCCACTGGTAGGGGACGCTGTAGCGGTTCTCCGGGTCGTAGGGGAGCCCCCGGAAGTTCTCGCCGACGTTCTTGAAGTTGGGGATCCTGTCGAGGTCGAGCGGCTGGATGACCTCGCTCTTGGCCATGATCTCGACCATGTAGTCGCTGGGCACGATTACGTCGTAGCCGGTGCCCCCCGCCTGGAGCTTGGCGAGGAGCTCCTCGTTGGAGGCGTAGAAGTCCTGGGTGACCTTGACCCCGAAGCGCTTCTCGAAGCGCGGGATGGTCTGCTCGGCCACGTAGTCCGACCAGTTGTAGAGGTTGAGCTCCCGCTCGCCGGAGTCCCGGCCCTGGCCCTGCTGGGGGGTGGTGCTCATGGTGCAGCCCCCGAGCGCCGGGAGCACCACTCCCGCTCCGAGCAGCACCCGGAGGAACTCTCCCCGGCTGTAGCCTCTCGCCGTCATCCTCGCTGACCTCCGAGTATCAGACAGTGCCTGGCGTCCCAGGCAACGGACACCGCCTCCCCGGGCCGCAGCGCCGCGGCCTCCCGGTCGTTCTGCCGGTGGACGATTAGCCGCCCGCCGTCCTGTCCCCTGAGTATGTACTGGGTGCTCGACCCCAGATAGACGACCTCGGAGACCTCGGCCGCGACCACGTTGTCCCCGGCCTCTCCTATCCGCAGCTTCTCCGGCCTGACGGCGGCCTCCACCCCCTCGCCGGGACCCGGCCTGAAGCCGTTTGTCAGCACGGCCTCCAGGCGCAGCCCGCCCGGGGTCCTGAGGACCGCCCGGCCGCCCTCCACCGCCTCGACCACGCCCTCCAGGATGTTGGTCTGCCCTATAAAGCCGGCGACGAAGCGGTTGGCGGGACGCTCGTACAGGGTGGCCGGGTCCGCCACCTGCTGCACCCGGCCCTCGTTCATGACGGCGATCCTGTCGCTCATGGTGAGGGCCTCCTCCTGGTCGTGGGTGACGTAGATAAAGGTGATCCCAACCTCGTGCTGCAAGTTCTTGAGCTCGAGCTGCATCTCCTTGCGCAGCTTGAGATCAAGCGCCCCAAGCGGCTCGTCGAGGAGCAGCACCTTGGGGCGGTTGACGAGCGCCCGGGCGAGGGCCACCCGCTGCTGCTGGCCGCCGGAGAGCCGGGAGGGCTTGCGCCTCTCGAAGCCGGAGAGCTTGACGAGCGCGCAGGCCTCCCTGACCCGCCGGGAGATCTCATCTTTCGGCACCCCAGCCCGCCTGAGCCCGAACGCCACGTTCTCGAAGACGTCCAGGTGGGGGAAGAGCGCGTAGGACTGGAAGACGGTGTTGACCGGCCGCCGGTATGGGGGCACCCCCCGCATGGACCGCCCCCCGACCAAGACCTCGCCGCTCGTGGGCTCCTCAAAGCCGGCGATCATCCGCAGCGTGGTGGTCTTCCCGCAACCGCTGGGACCGAGCAGCGAGAAGAACTCCCCCTCATAGATGTCGAGGGAGAGCCCCTCCACCGCCACGAAGTCCCCGAACCGCTTGGTGACGTTCTCGAGCCGGACCGCGACGGGCCGCTCCTGTTCGTGCGCCCCGTGCCGCCTCTCCGCCGTGTTCTGCCTCTCCATCACCCCTCTCCTGAGATCTTCCGCTCCCCCTCCACCCTGGAGGATAGCCCCCCGCGGGTGAACCCGCGACCCCTCAAGGGCGGTATCCCAGCTCGCGCTCGAGCTCGGTGAGGGCGCCGTCGGTGATCTCGGCTATCCTGCTTATGACCTCCCGGTCGGCCACCAGCGCCGGCGAGTACTGGATGACGGGCTCGTCCTTGTCGTCGAAGCGGCAGATGAGCCCGCCCTCCAGAAGCTTCCGGGAGACAACGCCCTTGAAGTACCGCTCGTACTCGTCGCCCGCGAGCGGCGTCCCGTCGGCCCTCTCCGGCCTGACCTCTACCGCCCAGAAGAAGCCCATGCCCCTCACGTCCTTGACTATGGGGTGCCCCTCGGCCATCCGCCGGAGCTCGCTCTCGAAGTGGCCCTCCAGAGACCGGACGTTGTCGAGCAGCCCCTCACGCTCGATGATGCGGAGGTTCTCCAGCGCCACCGCAGCGGAGACCGGGTGCCCCCCGAAGGTGGAGCCGTGGAAGAACATGGGCGCGTTCTCCCGCAAGGTGTCGCGTACCCTGTCGCTGACCACCACCCCGCCCATGGGCAGGTAGCCGCTGGTTATGCCCTTGGCGAAGCTGGTCATGTCCGGCACCACCCCGAAGCGCTCGATGCCGAACCACTCCCCGAGCCGCCCGAAGGCGCAGATGACCGCGTCGGAGACGAGCAGAACCCCGTACTCGTCGCAGATCTCCCGCACCCTCTGCCAGTAGCCCTCGGGCGGCACCAGGCACCCGCCCGCGTTCTGCACCGGCTCAAGCACCACCGCCGCCACCGTCTCCGGCGGACCGAACTCGATGGCCTCCTCGATGGCGTCCGCGGCCCCCTCGGGGTCCTGCTGGGTGTTGGGGACGTGCATGAACCCCTGCAGCAGCGGCTCGAAGGGACCCTTGAAGGCAGGGAGGCCGGTCACCGAGAGCGCTCCCAGCGTGGTGCCGTGGTAGGCGATCTTGCGCGAGATCACCTTGTAGCGCGTCGGCTCCCCGTTGGCCTTGTGGTACTGCCTGGCTAGCTTGATGACGGTCTCCACCGCCTCGGAGCCCGAGGAGACGAAGAAGGAGGTGGAGAGGTCCCCGGGAGCCAGCTCGGCTAGCCTCGCGGCGAGTTCCAGGCTCCTGGGGTGCTGGAAGCTCCAGTTGGGGAAGAAGCCCAGCTCCCTCATCTGCCGGGAGGCGGCCTCCGCGAGCTCGCTCCTCCCATGCCCTACCTGCGTGGTGAACAGCCCGGCAAGGCCGTCTATGTAGCGGTTGCCCTCCGCGTCGGTCACGTAACACCCCTCGCCGGAGACGATGACCGGCAGCCTCCCCCAGTCCTCCGAGAAGGGCGTGAAGTGGAGCATGAGGTTCTCCACCCCGGGAAGAGAAGTGCGCCTCCCGCCTTCCCCAAGACCCCGCATTACGTCCATGTGCAACCTCCTCCGGGCAGCCCCGGCGTTCCCTTTTACACAAATGCTAAATGATTACTGAAATGGGATCAAGCACCCCCGAAGGACTTCTCGAAGAAATCGGCGAGCCTGCGGTAGAGGGTGCGCTGGTTCTCGGGCCGGAAGATACCGTGGCCCTCATTTTCGAAGGTGAGCAGCTCGTAGGGGATGCGGTGGCGATGCAGCTCCTGGAGCACGGCGCGAAGGTTCTCGGGGCTGACGTTGGGGTCGCGCATGCCCTGGACGATGAGCAGCCGCCCGCGGATGTTCCGGACGAAGTTTATGGGCGAGCGCTCCCTGTAGCGGTGGGGGACCTTCTCTGGGGGGCCGCCGAGCATCTCCTCGCTGTAGGGCCTGAGGTCCGGGCGGGTGGTGCGGTAGTCGAGGAGCAGGTCGGTCATGCCACAGACGGGGGCCGCGGCGGCGACGAGCCGGGGCGGGTAGCGGGTTATGGCGCACCAGGCGGAGTAGCCTCCGTAGGAGGTGCCGGTGATGCCGACGTGCCCGGCTCTGGCGAGGCCGGCCGAGATCATGGCCTCTATCCCGGTGCGGATGTCCTCCTGCTCGCGACCGCCCCAGCCGTCCTCCTTGATGCTCTCCTGGAAGGCGAGGCCGTAGCCGGTGCTGCCGCGGTAGTTGGGGCACAGGATGTTGAAGCCCCGGGAGAGGAGGTACTGGACCTGGGGGTCGAAGCGGTCCTCGCTGCGGCTGGTGGGACCTCCGTGGACGAGCACGACCGCGCCTTTTGCGGGGCGGTGCGGGGTTCTGTAGAGCCAGCCGTGCACCCGGAGGCCGTCCACCGACCTCCAGGAGAAGTCCTCGGCCGGGACCAGCCGCTCTGGGCGGAGCGCCGTCCGCTCCCGGAGGCGGGTCAGGCTCCGCGCCCCGCCGCGGGTGTCCAGCACCACCAGGTCCGCCGGGGATCTCGCCTCCCGGTAGACCCCGGCCCAGCCCTCCGGGGTGCGGGCCAGCGGCACGAAGCTCCCCCGACCGGTCTTCACGGGCTCCTCCTGCCCGGAGGAGGGATCGAGGAGCGCCGCGCGGGTCCTGCCGCCCGCGCCCTCCAGCAGCACGACCGTCCCGTCGGGGGCGGCGAAGGCCCGCTCCACGTCCCGGTCCTCACCGGCCAGCCACCGGATGCTCCCGCCGGGCCTCAGGATGCCCGGCCTCCGGCCCTCACCGGTCTCGGCGACGAAGAGGATGGATCGCCCGTCCGGGAGCCAGGATGCTTCCGTTTTGGACGCCGGGCCGAAGTCCAGGACCTTCCTGTCCTCCCTGCCCCCGATGTCCGCTACCCATATCTGCTGTCCGGCCGGGTGCTCGTCGTGGCGCTGGTAGAGCACGAGGTCTCCCGGCCGGTTGAGCTCCGGCTGGCAGAAGCCTCCCCGCTCCGGCCGGGCCAGCGCGAGGAGGGCTCCGGAGGGGAGGTCATGGCGGTAGACGAGCGTCTGCTCCGCCTCCTCACCCGTCTCGGGGTCCCGGTTTGCCCCGTAGACCAGCCAGCGCCCGTTGGGGTGCAGCTGGCCACCGCGGATGTAGAAGTCCGGCTCCGGGGCGGTGAGCGGCTCCATCCGGCCCGGCCGCTCCGGGCTCACCAGAAACAGCTGCGCCCGCTCGTCGCCCGCCCGGTCCTGCCGCACCACGAGCGCCGTCCCGTCCGGGGTCCAGGAGACCGGGAAGGTATCCTCCGGGGTCTCCGTCAGGCGGAGGGGCGGCCGCGAGCCGTCGAGCGGGGCCACGAAGACGTCTGCGGCGGGACCCAGCCGCGACCAGCTCCAGGCCACCAGCCCTCCGGCCGGGGAGACGAGCGGGTGCGAGAGCCCCGGGACGGAGAGCAGCTCCTCCAGAAACGCTTCCGGCACCGGCTTCAGAAGGTCGGAGGGGTGTTCACGTACACCGCCTCCACCGGCTCGTCCCCGGCCCACCAGCGGTGGGGGGTGGTGGAGTGGAAGTACAGCGTGTCCCCCGGCCCCACCGCGTAGGTGCCCTGGTCCTTAAGCTCCACGTACATGGTCCCCGAGATCACGTAGATAAACTCCTCGCCGTCGTGGGAGTAGAACCCCTCGCTCCCCGCCCCGGCCGGCACCCGGACGTAGGAGGGGTCCATCGCCCTCTTCCCGGGGGCCATCTCCTCGAAGCGCACACCGTTGTCCCACTGCATTACCGGGCGCTCGTGGGCCCTCACCAGCGGTGAGCTCTGCTCCAGGTCGGTCCCGAAGAGCTCGCGCATCGTCACCCCGTAGGCCTCGGCCAGCCGCCGGAGCGAGGCCACGGAGGCCCCCGAGCCCCCGCGCTCCAGCGCGGAGATAAAGGAGATGGAGAGCCCGGTGGCCTCCGCCACCTCCTTGAGCGTCTTGCGGGCCTTTACCCGCAGCCGCCGCAGCCGCTCTCCCGGCACACCGGAGGAGCGGCCCTCCGGGGGCCGCTCCCCGTTCCTGTCCGGAGGCGGCCCGAGCTGCTTCCGTATGGCGGCGAAGTTCAGGCCCTCGCCCTTCCTAAGCCGCTTCACCTGCCGCAGCCGCTCCACGTCCTCCTCCGTGTAGACCCGGTAGCCGCGCTCCGTGCGGTGGGGCCTCACCAGCTGCTCCCGCTCCCAGAGCCTGAGCGTCTGCGGCGCAACCCCCAGCGCCTGGGCCACCTCGCCGATGGAAAAGCCTATGCCCTCGTTGCCGTCTCTCACCTGCTTCCCCCGCAGCTCGCGTCCTCGCGTATGTACGCGAAGGATCCCACATGGATCACAACGCCCACGGACATCGTACCAGTATTCCTGTCGTTCTTGTATGCTTACTGTAGCCCTGTTATAAGGGGGCGCAGACGTTTTACGCCGCTCGTCGTAAGGAGGAGAGCATGCCTACGGTGGTGGGTGTACCGAAGGAGATAAAGGACAAGGAGGGGCGGGTCTCCCTGCAGCCGGACGGGGTGGTGGAGCTTGTGCACCACGGCCACGAGGTGGTCGTCCAGTCCGGCGCCGGCAGGATAAGCGGCTTTTCCGACCAGGAGTACGAGCAGGCGGGGGCTCGGGTTGTGGAGAGCGCCCGGGAGGTCTTTGAGGCGGCCGACCTGATCGTGAAGGTCAAGGAGCCTATCCCTGAGGAGTATGATCTCTTCAAGGAGGGGCAGCAGCTTTTCACCTACCTGCACCTTGCCGCCGACAGGAGGCTGACCGAGTTTCTGCTGGAGAGGAAGATAAGCTCCATCGCCTACGAGACGGTGGAGCTTGAGGATGGTTCTCTGCCGCTGCTTGCGCCGATGAGCGAGGTTGCGGGCAGGATGAGCGTGCAGGCTGCGGCCCACTGCCTGGAGAGCCCCCAAGGAGGGGCGGGGCTTCTGCTGGGAGGGGTTCCCGGGACCCCTGCTGCAAAGGTGACCATCATCGGTGGCGGGGTGGTGGGGACCGAGGCGGCAAAGATAGCGGTGGGGATGCGGGCCATCGTGAGGGTTTTGGACATAAACCCCAAGCGGCTTGCCTACCTCTCGGACATCTTTGAGGGGCGGGTGGATCTGGTGATCCCCAACAGAGCGCGCACCGCCTCATACGTAAAAGAGTCCGACGTGGTCATAGGGGCGGTTCTGGTACCGGGGGCCAAGGCGCCAAAGCTCGTAAGCCGGGAGATGGTAAAGAGCATGCGCCCCGGGAGCGTAATAGTGGATGTATCGATAGACCAGGGAGGGTGTGTGGAGACCGCAAGGCCCACCACCCACTCTGAGCCCACCTACGTTGAGGAGGGGGTCATCCACTACTGCGTGGCCAACATCCCTGGGGCGGTGGCGAGGACCTCCACGCTGGCGCTCACCAGCGCCACGCTGCCCTACCTCCTCAGGATCGCCGAGAAGGGGATAGAGGGGGCAGCAAGGGAGGACAGCGCGCTCAGGAAGGGGCTGTCCACGCTGGGGGGTAAGCTGCTCAGCGAGCCCGTAGCCCGGGCCCACGGCCTGCCCTACACCGATCCGGAGCAGGTCCTCTAAACGCCATCCTGACCGGCCTGCAGGGCTATGTAGAGGTCCACCCGGTCGTCCATGCGGGAGAGTGACCTCCCGGTCAGCTCCTCGCAGCGGGCGAGCCGGTGGCGGAGGGTGTTGACGTGGATGTGCAGCCTGCGGGCGGTCTCCTGCCAGCGGCCCCCTGAGGCGAGAAACTCCCTCAGGGTCGGCAGGAGGGCCGTGCCGTTGCTGGCGTCGTACTCCTCGAGGGGGCCAAGGAGGGAGTCACGGAAGGAGGACAGCACTTCCTCGTCCTGCAGGGCCAGAAGCAGGGCGTAGGACTCGGCCTTCTCGTAGGCGACATAGCCCGCAGGAGGTCGCCGCATCCGGGCCAGCCCAGCCGCCTGACGGGCCTGGATGAGGCTGCGGCGGAGACCCTCCACGCCTGCCCCGCGCCCTCCGACCCCGACCGTCGCCCCGTTCCCGAGCCGGTCACACAGCGTCCGGCCCACAGTCTCCGGGGACAGGCGGTCCTCCGGCTGT
This sequence comes from Rubrobacter sp., assembly GCA_020253895.1. GTDB lineage: Bacteria > Actinomycetota > Rubrobacteria > Rubrobacterales > Rubrobacteraceae > Rubrobacter_B. Next base: position 3,532 of record JADDKG010000153.1, on the reverse strand, counting down.
ACGGCCGCGTACACCGCGCCGCGCCACTTGGCGGCCACCCCGCGTAGGCCGGCCGTGGAGAGCGCCCGGCGCGTCGCCTCCGGCCGGACGCTCTCGCCAAGGACCGCCGCCCCCACAAAGATGCCCTCCGGGTCCAGCCCGTAGGCCGCGAGCCTCCCGGCGGCGAACCGGTTGCGACGAGAGAGCACCGCCTCGATAAGCTCCCCGGCCAGCCGGAGCTCCGCCTCCCGCAGTTCGCGTTCGTAGGATATTACGAAGCCCAGCAGGGGCAGGGCTTGCTGGATGGTGGCGAGATCCTGGGCCCCGAGTTCCGGACCTTCCACCAGGAGGCTGCCCCGCCCCGATCCCCCAGCGTCGATGGGGAAGGAGCTCCACCCGTCCGCCCCGGGCTCTGCTCCCTCCTCAACGCGGACCTCCCGGCCCAGCATCTCCCGCAGCTCCTGAAGGACACCCCGCAGACCGCCTGGCAGCGCCGAGATGGCCCAGATGAGCCGCTTGCTCCGGGCTGCCATCTCCCGCAGTCCCGCCTCCCGGCGCTCCTGCATCCGCTCGAAAAACCAGCGTTCCACCGCTATAAAAGGGGTGCGGACCGGGACCGAGAGTAGCGGGAGGCCGGCGGATCGGCAGGCCCGGACCACGTTCTCCGGCACCATCTCGTCCTCGTACAGCAGCCCCCAACCTAGCGCGACCGCCCCACCGCGGACCAGCCCCCCGACAAAGACATCCCCCCGCCCGCCCCGGGCGCTCCAGATACCCGCCGAAAGGATCAGCTCCCCGCCGCCCATGTACGGGGCCGGGTCTAGCAGCTCCGTAACGTGGACCCAGCTCACCGGCCGTTGAAGGTCTCCGCCGACGACGACCTCCAGACCCAGCCGCTCGTCCTCAACAAAGTCCCCAAGGGTTATGGGGGGTAGTGCCTCCATGCCTTTGTATGATCCTACAACATACGCCGCCTTGCATGGTGCCTTTCTCCGTTGACGCCGCACCCGCGGGCACGGCTAGAATCCCCCAGAGGCCGGATTGGAGGAGAGGATATGCTGCAGCGGGTAATCTCAAGGCTGGGACACGACTCGGTAGAGCATGATACCGGGGCCGAACGGACGATGGGCTTCGGGAGGACGATCATGCTCTGGCTTGCGGCCAACATGGTCGTGACCACCCTGCTCACCGGCACCCTCTTTGTTCCCGGGATACCCTACCTGCAGGCGCTGGCCGTGATCCTGATCGGCACCCTCGTCGGGGTGTCGGTGCTCGCCCTGGTCGGCTGCATGGGGACCCGCACCGGGCTGCCGACCATGGTCCTCACCCGCGGGGCCTTCGGGGTGCGGGGTGGGAAGCTTCCCGGGGTGCTCAACCTCGTCGTGCTCATGGGCTGGAGCTGGGTGCAGGCGTTGCTCGCCGGGATAGCCGTAGACTACGCCGTTGATTCGCTCACCGGTTTCTCCAACGTGGTGCTCTTTACCGTCCTCTGCCAGAGCGTCGTGGTCTTGCTGGCGCTCTTCGGGCACCGGGGAATAGAGAGGGTCGAGCCCTTTATGGCTGCGGTCATGCTCCTTCTGGCGGCCTACGTCTTCTACCGAGCCTTCTCAGCCTTCGGCTTCGCCCGCTTAGCCGCCATACCCGGCGACCCGCAAACCGGGATGACCCTTGCCATCGCCTTCGACGTGGTGGTGGCCACCGCCATCTCGTGGACCGTTCTGGCCGCGGACTTCAACCGCAACGCCCGCTCGCAGCTGGGGGGCATCTTCGGTACGGTAATCGGATACACGAGCTCGACCTTTATCGCCATGAGCCTCGGGACTACCGCGGCGGCCTACGCCCTGCTCTCCGGCGGGGAGCAGCAGGGCTTCGACCCGCGGGTCCTGGTCGAGAACTTCGGGCTTCCCGCCGCCGTGGTGGTCTTTCTCTCCGTGATGGCCACCAACACCCTTGTGGTGTACGGCATGACCATGTCCTACCTGGACCTGCGGCCGCGGGCCAGCTTTCTGAAGTCCGCCCTAGTCATCGGGGTAATCTCCGTGGCCGGGGCAACGTGGCAGGGCATCCTCGACCGCTTTCTGGATTTCCTGCTGCTTATCGGGACCTTCTTCGTGCCGGTCTTCGCGATCATGCTGGCCGATTACTTTGTGTTCAAGCGGGGACGCTACGAGCCCGAGGCGGTGCTGGGCAAGGGAAGGGGGGACTACTGGTACACCGGAGGTTACAGCGTGGCCGCTTGGATCTCCTACGCCGCCGGGGCCGCTCTCGTGTTCTACTGGACCCAGGTCTCCCCGCCGCCCTTCGGGGCCACGGTGCCGGGGTTCGTGGCGACCCTCGTCCTCTACTCCGCTATTCGCTTCGCCGCCGACAAGCTCGGGAGCAGGAGTAAAGGAGCGTGAGGGTCGGACGGATGGTAGATCTCTCCCGCCGGGTGGAGGAGCGCACCCAGGTCTACCCCGGCGACCCGGAGGTCCGCCTCGGTCCGGCGGCCACCCTGGAGAGGGACGGGGTGAACGTGCTCAGGGTCTGCATGGGCTCCCACTCCGGCACCCACGTCGACGCTCCCTACCACTTTCTGGCGGACGGACCGCGGGTGGACGAGCTGGACCTTGGCCTCTTCTTCGGTCCTGCCGTTGTACTGGACGTTCGCGGCCGGAAGCCACGCTCCCTGATCACCGCCGGAGATCTGGATCCCCTCGTCCGGTCGCTCTCTCCCGGCACCGTGGCGATCGTCCGCACCGGCTGGGAGGAGCACTACGGCACACCTCGCTACTACGACCACCCCTTTCTGGACCCTGGGGCGGCGCGTGCGCTCATCGAGGCCGGTGTGAGAACCGTCGCGGTGGACGCGCTCAGCGTGGATGAAACGGTTGCCGAAGGACCGCACCCGGGGGGCTACCCCGCACACCGGATCATTTTGGGCTCAGGCGGCGTTATCGCGGAGAACCTCGCCAACCTCGGGGCGTTAGACTTCCCGGAGCCCTTTGTTAGCCTGCTGCCCGTCAAGCTCGGCGGCGCCGACGGCGCGCCGGTCCGGGCTGTTGCCCTCGAGCTCCTCCCCGAGGGAGGGGGATGATGACCCGTACGGAGAGGAGGACTTATTGACCCGCTACGAGCCGGAAGATTCCTTTGAGACCCCGCGCTTCTCGGGGGTACGCACCTTCATGCGGCTGCCGCATACCAGGGACCTCGATAACGCCGACGCGGCCGTCGTGGGCGCACCCTTCGACACGGGGGCGACCTTCCGGGTGGGGGCGCGCTTCGGGCCCGAGGCCATAAGGAGCGTCTCGCACCTCCTCAGGCGCCACAACCCCTCCCTCGGGGTGACGATCTTCGATCACCTCTCCGTGATCGACTACGGCGACGTGCCGGTGGTGCCCGGCTACATCGAGGAGAGCTACGGGCGCATAGAGGAGGGGCTGGCCCCCGTCCACGAGGCGGGCGTCTTCCCGGTCGTGCTCGGCGGAGATCACTCCATAGCGCTGCCGGAGCTTCGGGCGGCGGCGAAGGCGCACGGGCCGCTCGCGCTGGTGCAGTTCGACTCCCACCCGGA
>JADDKG010000152.1 GCA_020253895.1 Rubrobacter sp. | reverse complement strand
GTGAGCTTGCGGAAAGCTTCGTCTAGGGCTTCCGGGGGTAGGGACGGGTTCAGGCGCGCCAGCGCGTCCCGCAGCCTCTTCTCCAGCACGACCTGGCCGTAATCGCTGCGCTCGGCGGCGGGTGCATCCGGCGCGATCTCCGGCCCGTGCCTTACGGTCCAGCCGGTGCTTTCGAGCCAGGCGAGGGCGGCCTGCTCGACCACTGATTCGGTGACGCCGCGTTCTATCATGAAGCCTCTTCTGCCGATCCGTCCATGACCGCACCGCCGTTGGTCTTCTCGGTCTCGGTTTCGAAGTCAGCAAGGTAGATGCGGTAGGTTTCCGGCTCCATCTCAAACAGGACCTCGCTCGGCCGGAACTCAGCATCAAATATCTGAATCATATCGTGGATTTCGTCTACGTAATCGTTGAAGCTATCGTTTGCTTCGTACTCGTCACGAGGACTTGGTAACGGTGTTCTGCTCTGACTGTGAGCTCGATAGAGAAAGCCAACAATGGCGTCTGCCGCCTCCGCGGCCAGCAGCGCCTGCACCGACTCCATCGCTGGACGCGGCTTGTCCGAGCCATGCGAGGCGAACCCACACTGGTTACGCAACTCGCAGATCCCCTGGATTGCGGTGTGCAGACCGTTGAGTGTCTGGATGAGACTCTTACGAATCTTCGCCTCACCGCTCAACTCAGTCGGGAGAAGAGGTAAACTTGTCGTCGCTGTCTTGAAGAGTTTTGGAAGATCGTCTGTCTCTTTGTAGTCGATGGAACGTTCTTTCAGCACAGCGCGACAGACGCTTTCAACTAGCGTTTTGGCGAGGTCGAATGCTAACCCAGGGTTCTCGACAACCGCACGCTCGATGCTGTTCACCTGCACCTCGATGTGGCCCAAGCCGCCAGCGATGGCGGCCCGGGCACCGTACATTACAAAATCTGGATCTGGAGTAGTAATGGGGACAACGATGTCATCACTATGATCTGACATATCACCCCACAACAATCCGCTCGGCATCCTTCACCCGCAGCTCGCCGGAGATCAGCTTTGGTAGCAGCGTATCGCGGATGGCAGCGAGGGTGCGGGATTCGACCACCGTTTCCTCGCAACGAGCCTCAATCTCAGCAGCTAACGTGCTGAAGGCTATTACTAAGTCCCGTGGTGGAACAACAATTTGAGGCTTCTGCACACCGTCGAGAGGGAGCATGTTAACGGTTGTGCCGTTCGCATACCCGCTAACGACATCGTGCATACGCGGAGAATTTAGCAAGCGGTAGACAAATGAAGCTGTTAGCGGAGAGCTAGGTTTTGGCCTCAATCGGTAAATGTGATGGCTCGCAATTCCTCGCTTCCCGAAAAGGCGTGGAACGATCGCAGCGTAGCCGATAAGCAGCCGATCGTGACCCTGCTCAGTGTTCGCGACGATAACATCGCCCGGCTCGACAACATGGCGTTCGGCGTACTCTCCTCTATAGAATTTAATGCCTTCGTACTTGTAGCCGCCACCTTCGTGAATGGAGTTCAGGTTGTGCAGAGGCACCCCATTATCGGAAAGGCCGCTACCTTTGTAACTGACACCCTTTACAGCCTCAAAGTGGTTTCCAAGCGTCCCAACCTCCCACCCCTCCGGGATCTCGCCCAGCTCGGAGTCCACGAACCGGTCGGGGAAGAGGTCGTAGAGGTGGGCGGGGAGGCCCGGGAGTGACTGGCCGCGCCGCCAGCGGCCCTCCATCTTGGCCCGCACGGGCTCAAAGTCCACGAACCAGGACTTGAAGATGGCCCGCGCCATCTCCTCCAGTGTCTCGTTCATGCGGCGGTTCAGCTCGATCTTGTCGTCCAGCGTGCCGAGGATGCGGGCAATGGCGCGCTGTTCGTCCAGCGGCGGCACTTCAACCGGTAAGGCATAGAATGCCTCGCGGCTCGTTGAAGGGATAGCCGACCCGCTGTCCATGCCGTTGATGTCTTGGGTAAGGAGCTGGTAATACGCCCACCGCATGTCGAACTCTGCCTTGGGCTTAAGATAGAAGGCGGTGTCGATTGCGAAAAATGGATCTGGCGAGTAATGGACTCCCCGGTAAGCCCCCTTTCGCCCAATCACTACACTTGGATGGGGACACAGGGCTTCATGGTGCCAGCCGATCGGGCCGTTAGTTCCAAATACTCGGAAAGGTCCGGGGCCATCCTGGTACTGACGAAGGGCTCGACCGTATTCGAGGGTGGCGAGTTCACCCCATGTCGTCGCGGACCACTCACCCGCCATAGCCCAGCTCCTTCAGGTTGGCGGCGATCGCAGCGTCGGGGTCCGCGGTCTCGGCCTGCTGCTTGCCCAGGCTCTCTACAGGTCCCTTCATGCTGCGTAACGGATGATCTCCACCTCGGCGTTGCGCCGGACGGCGTCCTCGGCCCGGGCGTAGACCTGCTGCGCCACCGGTTCGTCCAGGTAGTACTCGCCGCAGTCCTGGCACACCTGAGCCGGGACATCCTTGATTACCACTACGGTATTGCCCCGCTGGAGGGTGACGGTCACCTCGCCGGGTGCGGTCTCACCGCTCTTGCAGATAACGCAGTTCATCTCTGCCTCCGTCTCCTGAAATCAGCGCTCCAGAATTCGGGGTTGGGCTCGTAGACCGTGACGACGAAGCATAGCCCGGAGTCCTCCTCCCTGGCCACGACCGCGTGCACCGGCCGCTCTTGATGGTAACCGAGCAGAAGCATGCTCGGATAGGGCTTGTCGTCGGGATAAGCCGCGATGATCTCTCCCGTCTCGATGAGCTTGCGCACGGCCTCGGGCGGTATGGCGCGCTCGAACATGCGCTCGATGGCGTGGCGGGAGAACCGGACCCCTCTACAGTCCATCTCTTTGATGCCTCTCTGCTCACGGAGCCCGCCACAGCGCTACTCTTTGCTCTCCTCCACATGGTAGCCCAGGTGAGCCAGGTTCTCCTTGATCCTGGCCTCAAGCCGGGAGCTCTCGGCGAACTGACGTCCCAGCGTCGCCGTCAACCGCCGCATCTTCTCCTCGAACGGCTCGCCGTCGTCTTCCTGCGGCGCGGCGCCGACGTAGCGGCCGGGGGTGAGCACGTAGCCGTGCTTGCGTACCTCCTCCAGCGTCGCGCTCTTGCAGAAGCCGGGGATGTCTCGGTACTCGCCCGCATCCTTTTCGCCGCGCCAGGCGTGGTAGGTGTTGGCGATGTTCTGGATCTCTTCGTCGGTCAGCTCGCGGTGGGTGCGGTCAACCATGCGGCCGAGCTTGCGGGCGTCGATAAAGAGGATCTCGCCGCGGCGGTCGCGGAAGCGGTGGTTTTTCTTGTCGCGCGCCAGGAACCAGAGGCAGGCCGGGATCTGGGTCGAGTAGAAGAGCTGGCCCGGCAGGGCGACCATGCAGTCTACAAGGTCATCCTCGATGATGTTCTTCCGGATCTCACCCTCTCCGGCCGTGTTGGAGGACATGGAGCCGTTGGCCAGTACAAAGCCGGCGACACCCGTGGGAGCGAGGTGATAGATGATGTGCTGCACCCAGGCGAAGTTGGCGTTGCGCACGGGGGGTGTGCCGTACTTCCAGCGCTTGTCGTCGCGCAGCAGCTCGCCGCGCCAGTCGCTCACGTTGAAGGGCGGGTTGGCGAGGATATAGTCGGCTTTGAGGTCCGGGAAGCGGTCGTTGTGGAAGCTGTCGCCGTGGGCGATCTGTCCCTCGATGCCGCGGATGGCGAGGTTCATCTTGGCGAGTCGCCAGGTGGTGTAGTTGGACTCCTGGCCGTAGATGCTTATGTCGTCCAGCCTGCCGCCGTGGGCTTCGATGAACTCCTCAGACTGCACGAACATCCCCGAGGAGCCGCAGCAAGGGTCGTAGACGCGGCCCCTGAACGGCTCCAACATCTCGACCAGCAGGCGCACGACGGAGCGGGGAGTGTAGAATTCGCCGCCCTTCTTGCCCTCGGCGCTCGCGAACTGGGAAAGGAAATACTCGTAGACGCGGCCGAGGACGTCTTTGGAGCGGCTCTCGGTGTCGCCGACGCGGATGTTGCTGAACAGGTCGATGAGCTGGCCGAGACGCTGCTTGTCGAGCGCGGGGCGGGCGTAGTCTTTGGGCAGCACGCCCTTGAGCGAGGGGTTGTCCCGCTCAATGGCGGCCATCGCGTCGTCCACGAGCTGGCCGATGGTTGGCTGGCGGGCCTGGGTCTTGAGGTAGGTCCACCGTGCCTCGGGGGGCACCCAGAAAATGCCTGCCGCGCGGTACTCGTCGGGGTCTTCGGGGTCGGCACCCTGCGCGATCTCGGCTTCGAGGCGCGCGTGATGCTCCTCGAAGGCGTCGGAGATGTACTTCAGGAAGATCAGACCGAGGACGACGTGCTTGTACTCGGCGGCATCCATGCTGCCGCGAAGGGCGTCCGCGGCCCGCCAGAGATCGGCCTCGAAACCCACGTTGGCGCCGTTGCCGCCTCTGGCCTTTTTGTCCATCTTTTTGTTCTCAACGCGCATCCCCTCGAGGGGATCTTGGCGGGCGCTCAACGGATGCTCCCGAAGTCAAGCATTACCCGGCGTGCCCGAAAGAGTCTATGCGATGGCGATCTATACAGCAGTTCGGTTGCCACCCTTCTGTTCACCAAAGTTATCCTCCAATTGGGATCGAGGTACGCAGGGCTGCGCGCCGCAAGCACACCAGCCACCAGACGAAACCCCGGTCCCATACTAATAGGGTTCTCGATCACCGTCTACCGGCAACCCGAGCTCGGGCTCGCGCGATGCGTGTTGGCCAAGACAGAGACAGATACTGGGTGGGGCGCCGGAGTGATGCTTATCCTGGGATCCAAGCCCATGGCCTAACGCCGAACAGCATCGGTCGCGAACTTCTGGAGGATTCTCGAGCTGGGGTGGTTGGCGAGCGAGACGAGCTTGTTAGCCAGGGCCACCGGGACCAGGGCGTTGTCGTACATGTCGCAGCGGAGCTTCTCTATGTTGGTTAGGATCTCCGGCAGGTTCTCCAGGTCGTCCTCCGTAGGGTGCGCCAGGACCTCGCGGGTCGGCACCGACACGACGTAGACCTGTCCCCCCCGGGTCTTGAAGATGAGCTTGCTGCTGTAGTAGGTGGTGCGGCCGTAGGGGTTGGCGGGGTCGGCCTTGCCGGGCAGGACGTAGCGGTAGATGTAGTCGTTGTCGAGGATGAGGACGGTTCCGGGCTCCAGCTTGTCGGTGATCTCGTCGGCGTGGTCCACGAACGCCCCGCTTTTCTCCAGGCCGGCGAGGTACAGGGTGTTGTGGTCGAGGAGATGCTTGACGAGTTCCCGCATGGGCCTGTGCATGTTCGCCGTCTGGCCGAAGAAGGCGAGGGGGCCATCCTTGATGAAGAGGATCTGGCCGAGAAGGGCCGGCTTGGTCTTGAGGATCAGCCGGATCAGGTGCACGAGGATGATCTGCTCGATGGTCGTGGTGACGTAGCCGAGGATGCCGCCGGCACCGAGTTCGTCGTCCACCGCCTCGTGCAGGCGGAAGACATCGGTCAGGTAGATCTCTCCCCCACAGGCGTCGCAGGAGAAGGTGCTCTCTCCGGTCATCTCGGTGCGGCGCAGCTGGACGTTGGGGGCGTCGCACACCGGGCAGCTCGCCAGGGTCCAGGCGGACACCTTTGGCCCGTACTCCTGGAAGATGAACCAGCTCAAAGTGTCGATCAGGCGCTCGTCGTCCATCTTTTGGCGGAAGAACTCGTAGACCGCACGGCGGACGGAGTGGGTCAGCGTG
>JADDKG010000151.1 GCA_020253895.1 Rubrobacter sp. | reverse complement strand
TTCAGGTCGTCCGCGGCTCCTCCGCTGCGGCCGCCTCCCGCAGCTCCTCCTCCACGCGGGTGATGCCCGTGTTGGCGCGGACGTAGATCTCGTCGTAGGAGATCTGCTTGCCCTCGGCCATCTCCCGCTCTGCGGCCTCGCCGGTCAGGATCGTGCCCAGGTAGCAGGCCAGGAAGCCCAGCGGCATGGAGATGATCGCCGGGTTGGCCAGCGGGAACACGTCGAGGATGTTGGGGCTGAGGATGATCAGGATGATGCACGAGAACAGCCCGGTGAGGATCCCCGCTATGGCGCCCGCGGTGTTGAACCGGCGCCAGAAGATGGTGAACAGGATGGTCGGCACGTTCGCGCTCGCGGCCACCGAGAAGGCGAGCGCGACGAGGAAGGCCACGTTGAAGTCGCGGGCAAAGATCGCGAGGAACATCGCCCCCAAAGAGACGGCCACCGCCGCTATTCGGGCCGCGCGGAACTGCTCCTGCTCGCTCGCCTCGCCGCCCCGGATGACGTTGGTGTAGAAGTCGTGGGCGAAGGCGCTGGAGGCGGCGATCACGAGCCCCGCCACCACCGCCACGATGGTGGCGAAGGCCACGGCCGAGATGAAGGCCAGAAAGACCGGTCCTCCGAGCTCACCGGCGAGCTGCGGGGCCGCCGTGTTGCCCGCCGGGTTCTGCTCGGCGATGGCGTCCTGGCCGACCAGCAGGGCTGCGCCGTAGCCCATGATCGGGGTCATGAGGTAGAAGAGGCCGATGATCCAGGTGGCGATGATAATGGAGTTGCGGGCGGTCTTGGCGTCCGGGACGGTGAGGAAACGCATGAGGATGTGCGGCAGCCCGGCGGTGCCGAAGACCAGCGCGATGTTGAGCGAGACCACGTCTATGCCCTAGACGAACCCCTCGGGCGGCGGCGGGAGGACCATCTCCGGCCCCAGCTCGGCCTCGACCCGGTTGAAGATGGCCACCGGGTTGAAGTTGAACTGGGCGAGGACGGCGAGGCTCAGGGCGAGGGTTCCGGAGATGAGCAGGACCGCCTTGACGATCTGGATCCAGGTGGTCGCCACCATACCCCCGGCCGCGATGTAGATGGTCATGAGCACCCCGATGATGACGACCGAGAGCACGTACGGCAGCCCGAGCAGGAGCTCTATGAGCGCTCCTGCTCCCACCATCTGGGCGATCATGTAGAAGGTGCTTATGGCGATGGTGGAGAGCGCCGCCGCCGAGCGGACCCCACGCAGGTTGAACCGGGCGGCGAGCATGTCCGCGAAGGTGTACTTGCCGAGGTTCCGCAAGGGCTCGGCGACCAGCAGCAGCACCACCAGGTAGGCCACCAGGAAGCCTATCGAGAGGTAGAAGCCGGAGAACCCGGTCAACGCGATGGAGCCGGCGATGCCGAGGAAGCTGGCCGCGGAGAGGTAGTCGCCGGAGATGGCCAGCCCGTTCTGCCAGCCCTTTATCTCACCGCCGGCAACGTAGTGGTGGGCGGTGTCCTTGTTGCGGCGGGCGGCCCAGGCGGTTATCCCGAGGGTAAGCGCGATGATGAGAACGAAGAAGATGGTTGCGATTGCCCGGTCGCTCATCTCAGGAGACCTCCCCCCTGGCCGCCTGGCGGCGGGCAAGCTCTACCAGCTCATCCCACCGGTTGGCCCGGCTGAGGTACAGGTGCATCAGGATCCAGGTCATGGCGAACTGGGCGAAAGCATACAGGTATGCCAGGCTGATCGAGCCTATCACCTGGACACGAAGCAAAGTCGTGAAGCCCGTTAGCACCGGAAGGCCGAAGTAGAAGACCACGAAGAATATGGTGGCCGGTATTATGAAGGCTTTCTTCTGCCTCATAAGCTCCTTGAAGGCCGGCGTCCTTTCTATGCGAACCCATTCCTCTTCCCTGCTCAAGGGATACCCCTTTCCATGCTTCTCCTCCTGACCTCCCCCGCCTCCCCGGAAGCTCCAGAGAGAGGAGGTTTTTCGCCTGCCCATGCAATATACCCTCGTCCGTCGCAGACGGTCAAGCATATATTTGTGTCAGGGGGATAGCGTTCTTCTATGGACGGAATCGGGTCTCCTTATATGGGATGTGTCCGGTGAGGTACGGCTCTATCTGGCCTTCTGGCCCGAGACTATCCTCTCGTTTCCGGCGTACACGTTGAACCTCCGGCCACGCAGAAAGCCGACGAGGGTCATGCCGAATCTGCGGGCGACCTCGACGGCGAGGCTGCTCGGCGCGGAGACCGCGCACACCACTGGGACTCCGGCGACGAGGCACTTCTGCATGATCTCGAAGCTCGAGCGGCCGCTTACCATCACGATGTGGCCGGAGAGTGGCAGACGCCCCTCGAGCAGCGCCCAGCCGATGAGCTTGTCCGTGGCGTTGTGCCGCCCCACGTCCTCCCTGAGGGCTAGCAGCCTACCCTTCGCGTCGAAGAGCGCCGCCGCGTGCAGCCCGCCGGTCGCCTCAAAGAGCCCCTGGGCCTCCCGGAGCTTCTCCGGCAGCCCGTACAGCGTCTCCGCGGGGATCTCGGGCCCCGGCGGGATCACCGGGCACCCGCGCAGCTCCAGCTGGTCCAGACTGGCCTTGCCGCACACCCCGCAGGCGCTGGTGGTGTAGAAGTGACGCTCCAGCTGACGCGGGTCGTATCCCAGCCCCGGACGCAACTCCACGTTGACGATGTTGTAGAGCTGTTCGGCGTCTATCTCCGGATCGGTGCAGTAGCTGATCCTGCGGATGTCCTCCCGGGAGGAGATTATCCCCTCGCCGAAGAGAAAGCCCGCGGCGAGCTCGAAGTCCGCTCCCGGGGTGCGCATGGTGACCGCAACGGTCTGCTTTTCGCCACCGGAGATCAGACGGATCTCCAGCGGCTCCTCGGTTGCCAGGGCGTCGGAGCGCAGCCGCGCGACGCCGTCCTCGACCGCCCGAAGCCGGGTCTTTGTC
>JADDKG010000150.1 GCA_020253895.1 Rubrobacter sp. | reverse complement strand
TGTGAAGAGGGGACCCTGCTGCGGGTAAGGGTCTCGCCGGGCGCGCGGGGGAACGAGGTCGGCGGCGCTTACGGGCGCAGCCTGAGGCTGCGGGTTGCGGCCCCGCCCGAAGGCGGCCGGGCAAACGCGGAGTTGGAGCGTTTTCTGGCCGGTCTGCTGGGGCTGCCCCGTTCCGGGGTCGCGGTGGTCCGGGGCCTCTCGGGGCGGGACAAGACGGTGCTCATCGCGGGGATCGGACCGCGCGAGGCCGAGCGGGTCCTGCTGAGGGGGAACGGCCGGTAGCGGCGCAGGATGCCCGGGGAATCCTTCCGCGTCTCTTCCTCCGAGGCCGGGGAACGGCTGGACCGGCTGATCGCCCGGCGCCTCGGTATAAGCCGGAGCAGGGCGCAGCGTCTGCTGGAGGAGGGAAGGGCCCGGGTCGGGGGGAATGACGCGGAGCCCTCCTTCAGGGTGCGGGGCGGGGAGCTGATCGAGGCGCACCTGCCCGAAGAGGGACTAAAGCCAGAGAAAATCCCCGTCCCCATCCTCTTCGAGGACGAGCACATCATCGTGGTGGACAAGCCGGCCGGGCTCGTGGTGCACCCCGGGGCGGGGAACCGCTCCGGCACCCTGGTGAACGCGCTCCTGGAGAGGGGCATCGCCGGCGGGGAGGACCCCGAGCGGCCCGGGGTGGTGCACCGGTTGGACCGGGACACCTCCGGGCTCATGGTGCTGGCCAAGGGGGAGCCCGCCTACTCGCGGCTCGTCGGGATGCTCTCGGAGCGGAGGGTCTCGCGGGTCTACCGGGCGGTGGTCGTGGGGGAGGGCCTGCCCGAGACCGGGACCATAGACTCCCCGGTGGGGCGCGATCCGGAACGTCCGGCGTTCATGGCCGCGGGGGTGGGGCGTCCCGCGGTCACCCACTTCGAGGTGCTCGGGGAGGCTGCCGGGCACACGATGCTGAGGGTTCGCCTCGAGACCGGGAGAACCCACCAGATCCGGGTGCACCTCGCCGCCATCGGCCACCCGGTCTACGCCGATCCTCTGTACGGCACCCCGGTACCCGGCAGGAGGCTCTGGCTGCACGCCGAGCGGCTCTCTTTCGAGCACCCGGTTACGGGGGAGAGGCTGGAGCTTTACGCGCCCATCCCCGAGGACCTGCGGGAGTCGGCGGTGGCGTTGGATCCCCGCTTCGAGGGACTTCTCGGGGCCGGGGCTTGACGTTCCAGACGCTCTCTGGTAGCGTTCTGCGCGACGTGTGACCGTCCTTTAACGGCGTCCAGCGAGGCGCGAAGGAGGTTGTGGCGGTATGGGCCGATTAGGCGTCGGCGAGCGCGCTCGCGCTTGCGTACTCACCGGGGATCAGATCTCCCGCTCCCTGCGGCGTATCTCGCACGAGATCCTGGAGCGCAACGCATCCTCTCTCGAGGAGCTTGCCCTCGTCGGGATCCTCACCCGCGGGGTGCCCCTGGCGCACCGGATCGCGGGCAACATCCGGCGTTTCGAGGGGCTTGAGGTCCCGGTAGGGGCGCTGGACATCACCCTGCACCGGGACGACCTCGACGGTGAGGACCCGGAGGTGAAGGGCAGCCACATCCCGTTCGAGGTGGCAGGAAGGACGGTTGTCATGGTGGACGACGTGCTCTTCACCGGCAGGACCGCCCGGGCGGCGATGGACGCCCTCTTGGAGAGGGGGCGTCCGGCGGCGATACAGCTTGCGGTGCTAGTGGACCGCGGGCACCGCGAGCTGCCCATCCGGGCGGACTACGTGGGCAAGAACATCCCGACCTCCCTCAAAGAGAGCGTGCGGGTCGGGCTGGTGGAGACCGACGGAGAGGATGGGGTGATCGTCGTTGGGAGCTAGGGACTTTCTTACGCTGGAGGGCTGCGGCCGCGCTGAGATCCGGGAGATCCTTGAGCTCGCGGCCGCTTGCGAGGAGGGCCGGATGGACGGATCTCTCGCCGGGAAGACGGTGTGTCTGGCCTTCTTCGAGGCCTCTACCAGGACGGCCGTCTCCTTCGAGCTGGCCGCCCGGCGCTGCGGGGCAGACGTCATCTCCCTCTCCGAGCGGGGCTCTTCCATCTCCAAGGGGGAGTCGCTGGTGGACACGGTGGTCACCCTGGACCGGCTGGGGGCTGACGCGATCGTGCTGCGCCACCCCGCTGCCGGGGCAGCGCGGCTGGCCGCCCGGTTCGCCGCGGCGGCAGTGGTGAACGCCGGCGACGGCTGCGGTCAGCACCCTACCCAGGCGCTCCTGGACCTCTACTCTCTCTCGCGGGCCCTCGGCGGGTTCGAGGAGCTCGCCGGGGTCCGGGCGGCGGTGGTCGGGGACATCCTGCACAGCCGGGTGGCCCGCAGCGTGATCCCGGCCTTCCGGGCGGCCGGGGTGGAGCTCGCCCTGGTCGCCCCGCGGACCCTGCTGCCGCTCGAGGCCGAGGTGTGGGGGCTCCCGGTGCTCTCCTCGGTGGACGAGGCGCTGGGCTGGGGGGCCTCCGTGTTGTACATGCTGCGGCTGCAGCGCGAGAGGATGACCGGGGCCCGGGTGCCCTCGGTCTCCGAGTACGCCCGCTACTACGCGGTCGGGAGGCGTCACCTGCGGCCCGGAGTGCGGGTGATGCATCCCGGGCCGGTCAACCGCGGGGTGGAGATCGCCGGGGATGTGGTGCTGGACGGTGCCTCTCTGGTCCCGGATCAGGTCGCCGCCGGGGTGGCGGTGCGCTCGGCTGTGCTCGCGCTGGCTACCGGGGTGGAGCAGGAGGTGGCGGCTTGAGCACGCGCAGCGGGTCTGAGGCCGAGCTGGCGATCCGGGGCGCCCACGTCTTGGATCCCTCTTCGGGCTTGGACGGGGTTGCTGACGTGGTGGTACGCGGCGGCCGGGTCGCCGGGGTGGGGCAGAACCTGCCGGCGGCCCGCGAGCTCGACGCCTCGGGCCTGTTCCTCTTCCCCGGCTTCGTGGACGTCCACGCCCACTGGCGTACCCCAGGCCGGGAGGACGAGGAGGACCTCGAGAGCGGGTCCTCGGCGGCCGCTGCGGGTGGCTTTACCGGGGTGGTGATGATGCCCAACACCGACCCGGTGCTGGACCGTCCGGCCCTGGTCTCGGGGCTGGTGCGGCGGGCCGAGCGGGAGTCGCGGGTGCGGGCCTTTGTGGCGGCAGCGCTCCACGCCGGGCTCGCCGGGGAGCGGCTCACCGAGATGCGGCTGCTCAAGGAGGCCGGGGCCCTGTGCGTCTCGGACGACGGGCTGGGCACCCAGAGCGCGGGGGTGCTGCGCAACGGGATGCTCTACGCGCGCTCCGCGGGGCTGCCGGTGATCCTGCACTGCGAGGACCACACGCTGGCCACCGGGGCGGTCCACGAGGGGGCCGCCGCGGCGCTGGCCGGCGTCCCCGGGACCCCCGCCAGCGCGGAGGACGTTGCGACCGCCGCCGCGCTGGTGCTCGCCGCCGAGACCGGCGCCCGGGTGCACATCACCCACGTGAGCACCGCCCTCTCTGCCGCGCTCGTCGGGTTTTTCCGGGGACGGGCCCCGGTCACCGCCGACACCACCCCGCACCACACCACCCTCACGGACGGGCTGGTCTCCACGCTGGACGGCCTCTTCCGGGTCAACCCCCCGCTCAGGCCGGACGCCGACCGGGAGGGGGTGGTGGAGGCGCTGCGGGATGGTATCTTGGACTTTGTGGCTACGGACCACGCGCCCCACGCGCCCGAGGAGAAGGAGCTGCCCCTGGAGGAGGCGGCCCCGGGCTTCCTGGGGCACGAGACGGCCTTCGCCGCCCTCTACACCGGGCTCGTGCTGGAGGGGAGGATGCCGCTCGGGCGGCTGGTCTAGGCGATGAGCTGCGCCCCGGGGAGGTGGGTCGGCGGCCTCGGGAGCCTCGGGCCGGGGAGCCCGGCGGACCTGACGCTCGTGGACCTGGGAGAGGAGTGGACCGTCGGCCGCCAGACGCTGGCCAGCCGGTCCTCCAACTCGCCCTACCTCGGGCGCAGGCTGCGGGGCCGCGTCGTGGGGACGATGGTCGGCGGGGAGATGGTCTACGACAGGATGGGAGCACGGCTTGGAGTACGGACGTAGCAGGGCGCTCTTGGTGCTGGAGGACGGGGCGGCCTTCGAGGGCTGGACCTTCGCCGGGGAGGGCGAGACGGCCGGAGAGGTTGTCTTCACCACCAGCATGGTCGGCTACCAGGAGACCATCACCGACCCCTCCTACCGGGGTCAGATAGTGGTGTTCACCTACCCCCTCATCGGGAACTACGGGGTCATCCCGGGCGACGAGGAGTCGCCCCGGGTGCAGCCGGCAGCGGTGGTGGTGCGCGAGTACACCCCCTACCACAGCAACTGGGCCAGCGAGCGCTCGCTGGCGGCGCTGCTCTCGGAGGCCGGCGTGCCGGGGATAGAGGGGGTGGACACCCGCGCCCTGACGCGCCACATCCGGGACAAGGGGGCGATGCGGGGGGTCATCTCCACCACCGGGCACGACGTGTCCGAGCTGCGGGAGCGGGCCCGGGCCCACCCCCCGATGGAGGGCCTGGACCTCGCCTCCTCCAGCTCGGAGCTCTCGGAGCCTACCCTCCTGCCGGCGCTCGGCGAGGAGCGGTGCAGGGTGGTGGCCCTCGACTACGGGGTGAAGCAGTCGATCTACCGGGAACTGCGCCGCCGCGGGGCCTCGGTCGTTGCGCTCCCGGGCGGCCAGGGGCTCGGGGAGGCGCTGGAGGAGGGCGCCGACGGGCTGTTTATCTCCAACGGGCCGGGAGACCCGGCGGCCCTGGACCGGGCGGTTGAGGGGCTCCGGCCGGTGCTCGGCGAGGTGCCCACCTTCGGGATCTGCCTCGGACACCAGCTGCTCGGGCTGGCGCTAGGCTGCGAGACCTACAAGATGCCCTTCGGCCACCACGGGGCCAACCACCCGGTGAGAAACCTGGACACCGGGAGGATCGAGATCACGAGCCAGAACCACGGCTTCGCCCTGCGGGAGGAGTCGCTTCCCGAGGGGGTTCGCCTCACCCACCGCAACCTCTACGACGGGACGGTGGAGGGGATAGAGCACCGGAAGCTGCGGGCCTGGAGCGTCCAGTACCACCCAGAGTCCAGCCCAGGCCCGCGCGACTCCGGGTACATGTTCGACCAGTTCGTGGAGAGGATCTCCGGACAGAAAAGAGGGAGGGGCTAGACGGTTTGCCGCGCCGGGACGACATCAACAGCATCCTGATCATCGGGTCGGGGCCGATCGTGATCGGCCAGGCCGCGGAGTTCGACTACTCGGGTACCCAGGCCTGCCGGGCCCTCAAGGAGGAGGGCTACCGGGTCGTGCTGGTGAACTCCAACCCGGCCACGATCATGACGGACCCACAGATGGCGGATACCACCTACATCGAGCCGCTGCGGGCCGAGACGGTCGCGGAGATCATCCGCCGCGAGCGGCCGGACGCCCTGCTCCCGACGCTGGGCGGCCAGACGGCCCTGAACCTGGCGGTGGAGCTGGACGAGTCGGGTATCCTGGAGGAGTACGGGGTGGAGCTCCTGGGGGCCTCCATCCCCTCCATCCAGAAGGCGGAGGACCGCCAGCTCTTCCGGGAGGCGATGGAGCGGATAGGGCTGCAGGTCCCCGAGAGCCGGACCGTCCGCTCGGTGCCCGAGGCCGAGGAGCTCGCCGAGAGGATCGGCTTCCCCCTCATCATCCGGCCGAGCTTCACCCTCGGCGGCACCGGCGGCTCCGTGGCCGAGAACCTCGGCGCCCTGCGCGCCTCCGTACGCGACGGCCTCGACGCCAGCCCGGTGGGGAGCGTCCTCGTCGAGCGCAGCGTCGCCGGGTGGAAGGAGTTCGAGCTCGAGGTAATGCGCGATCTCGCCGATAACGTCGTCATCGTCTGCTCCATCGAGAACGTAGACCCCATGGGCGTCCACACCGGCGACTCCATCACCGTGGCCCCCGCCCAGACCCTCTCCGACCGCCAGTACCAGACCCTCCGTTCCGCAGCTATACGCATAATACGTGAGATTGGGGTTTCGACGGGGGGATCGAACATCCAGTTTGCGGTGGACCCTGAGAGCGACGAGTACTACGTGATCGAGATGAACCCGCGGGTAAGCCGGTCGAGTGCTCTGGCGAGCAAGGCGACGGGGTTTCCCATAGCCAAGATCGCGGCGCGGCTTGCGGTTGGGTACACGCTGGACGAGATCACGAACGACATCACCGGGGTTACCCCGGCCTCTTTCGAGCCGGCTTTGGATTATGTGGTGACCAAGATCCCGCGGTTCGCTTTTGAGAAGTTTCCTGGGACCTCCGCCCGGCTGACCACCCGGATGCACTCGGTGGGTGAGGTCATGGCCATCGGGCGGACTTTCACCGAGAGCCTGCTCAAGGCCATGGCCTCGCTGGAGATCGAGACGCGGGACATACAGGCCCGGCTGGACGAGCCCTCGCCGTACAGGATTTTTGCGGTCTTCGAGGCGCTGCGGGCCGGGATGGACATACCGGAGATCCACCGCCGGACCGGGATAGACCCGTTCTTCATCGCGGCGGCCGCCCGGATCGTGGCCGCCGAGGGGTCGGTGGGGGACACTCTGGGGGCAGATCAGGTGCGGGAGCTCAAGAGGATGGGGTTTACCGACGAGGCGCTGGCGGCGGCCTCCGGGTATCCGGCGGAGGTGGTCAGGGGCGTCCGGCAGGCGCTGGGGATCCACCCCACCTACAAGGCGGTCGACACCTGCGCGGGGGAGTTTCCGGCCCGCACCCCCTACTACTACTCCACCTACGAGCAGGAGGACGAGGTGGAGCGGGGCGACAACCCCTCGGTGGTGGTCCTCGGGAGCGGCCCCAACCGCATCGGGCAGGGGATAGAGTTCGACTACGCCTGCGTCCACGCCAGCTACGAGCTCCGGGCCTGCGGCTACGACGCCGTCATGATCAACTCCAACCCCGAGACGGTCTCCACCGACTACGACACCTCAAGCCGCCTGTACTTCGAGCCGCTCACCGCCGAGCACGTGCTGGAGGTCGTCCGGCGCGAGCGGCCGGAGGGGGTGATCCTCCAGTTCGGCGGTCAGAGCCCGCTGAAGCTGGCCCGCGAGCTGGAGCGGGCCGGGGCCCGGGTGCTCGGCACCTCCCCCGAGGCCATAGACCTGGCGGAGGACCGCTCCCGCTTTGGGCGGCTGCTCCGGGAGCTCGGCATACCACACCCGCGCTTCGGCACCGCCACCACCGCCGCCGAGGCCCGGGAGGTGGCCCGCCGGCTCGGCTACCCCGTGGTGGTCCGCCCCTCCTACGTCCTCGGCGGGCGCCGGATGGAGATCGTCTACCACGACGAGGACCTGGAGCTCTACCTCAGATCCAGCGCAGGCGGCAGCCCCGAGCACCCGATCCTCATAGACAAGTTCATGGAGGCTTACGTAGAGGTAGACGTTGACGCCGTCTCCGACGGGGAGGAGGTGTACATCGGCGGGATCATGGAGCACATCGAGGAGGCGGGGGTACACTCCGGCGACTCCTCGTGCGTGACCCCGCCGATCACGCTGACCGGGGCGCTGCAGGAGAGGATTGAGGACTACACCCGGCGGCTGGCGCTCTCGATCGGGGTGGTGGGGCTCATGAACGTGCAGTTCGTGGTGCGGGGGGACGAGGT
>JADDKG010000015.1 GCA_020253895.1 Rubrobacter sp. | reverse complement strand
GGTGGAGTTGGAGAAGCCGCTGAAGAACCTGGCCAGCAGGCACAGCTCGGCGTTCTCGCGCCCGACCTCGAGGTCTTCCGGGAGCCCCGGCGGATTTGCCATCCCTTGCAACCCAGCTCCTTTCACGCCTGCACAGGGCATTATAACCGGGGAAGGGCGGGCCCCGGAGGGCCCTGCTCCTAACCGCCCAGGGCGCGGCGGGCGGCGGCGAGGTCCCACAGGGCGTGGCCCACGCTCTTGAAGATCAGCGGCCCTCCTCTGGGGGCCGGCCCGCCGCGGAGGACCTCTGCCAGCTCTCTGGCCTCCTCCCACCGGAACCGGCCCTCCCCGGCCGCGCGGATGAGGTCCCCGGCCTCCTCCCGGGCCCCCTCCAGGGTGTCCACGAACACGCTGCTGCCGGCCACCAGGGCCGGCGGAAGCTCGGCCATCCCGGGGGTGTAGGCCCCCACGGCGGCGACGAAGGTCTCCGGGTGGAGCGCCTCCGGCAGCACGGGCTCCCGGCTGGTCGTGGCGGTTACCACCAGCCGGGCCTCCTCCAGCGCCTCCTCCGGGCGCCGGACGGCCCGGGCGTCCATCCCCAGCGCCCGGGCGTGGGCTGCGAGCCTCCCGGCGCTCTCTGCGGTGCGGGAGGTAACGAAGGCCCGCCGGACTCCTAGCCCCTCCCGGAAAGCCTCCAGGTGCGAGCGGCCCTGGGTCCCGGCGCCCACCACCAGGAGCGGTCCCTGCGGGATGGGGGCGAGCACCTTCGCGGCGAGCAGGCTGAGGGCGGCGGTGCGCCGCGCCGTGACCACGCTCCCGTCCAGCAGCCCGAGACGCCTCCCGGTCTTTGCCTCCAGCACCACCACCTCGCCCTGGATGGTGGGAAGCCCCCGGTCTGCGTTCCCCGGGTGGACGGTGACGAGCTTGGTGATCGCCAGCTCACCGTCGGAGGCGGGCATAAGGAGGAGCGCCCCGCCCTCCGGCAGGGGTACGCGCATCCGCGGCGGGGCTCCCGCCCTCCCCCCGGCCGCGGCGAGGGCCACCTCGCGGATGCTCTCCGCCAGGGGACCGTAGGGCAGAAGCTTTGCCGTCTCCTCTCTACCGAAGATCCTCACGATGCCCGCTCTCCCAGCCGCCCGGGAGAGAAGAGGCCGATGGGGTGGAGGGTGTCGCCCCGGGTGGCCAGGTCCGCCAGGATCTCGCCGATTACCCCGCAGAACTTGAACCCGTGGCCCGAGAAGCCGCAGGCTATCGCCACCCGCGGGTGGTCAGGGTGGAGGGAGACGACGAAGTGGCCGTCCGGGGTTAGGGTGTACATGCACACCTTGGCGTCCAGGCACCGGCCGGCGAGCGTCGGGGCGTGCCGGGCGAGGCGCTCCCGGACGCCCAAGGCCTCCTCCTCCCGGACCCTCCGGTCCAGTGTCTCTGGGGTGCACGGGGAGCCGCCCGCGTGGTGGAATGCCGCCTTGACCCCACCGCGCCAGCCGTCCGGGACGGCGTAGAAGAGGTCCCCGTCCTCCGGCTCCCAGAGCAGGACCGGGATGGGGGGCACACGCTTCTCCTCGGGCCCGAACCAGAACATCACCCGCCGCTCCACCCGCAGGGGGAGCCCCAGCTCCGCGAGGAGCTCCGGCGCCCAGGGGCCGGCCGTGATCACGAGATGTCCCGCCTCGTAGCGCCCGGACCCGGTCCTCACCTCCACCCGCTCGCCGACCGCACGCCAGGAGAGCACCGGCTCCCCAAAGCGCAGCTCCGCCCCGTCCCGGGCCGCCAGGTCCAGGTGCGCCCGTACGCACTCCTCCGGGTGCAAGAACCCGGCCCGCTCCTCGTAGAGGGCGACCTCCCCGGGAGAGGGCCTCAGGGTCGGGAAGCGCTCCCTTACCTGCTTGGCGTCCAGCAGCTCGTGGGGCAGGCCGTGCTCCCTGGCGCTGCGGAGGCTTCCGGGGACCAGCTCTCCCTCCGGGCTCCCGACCATCAGGGCCCCGGTGAGCGTGAGCAGCCTCCGGCCGGACTCCCTCTCCAGCTCCTCCCACAGCTCGTAGGCCCGCAGCAGGAGCGGGACGTACTCCGCCCCCTCGTAGTACGCCTGGCGGATGATCCGCGAGCGGCCGTGGCTGGAGCCCATCTCGTGCGCCGCCCCGAAACGCTCCAGCCCCAGCACGCGGCGGCCCCGCCGGGCCAGGTGGCAGGCGGCGGCGCTCCCCATCCCGCCGAGGCCGACGACGATCGCGTCGTAGGCCACGGCAGTCTAGCCCTCCAGCCTGAAACCCAACTCGGCGGGCAGCTCCGGGATGTCCATCTGGGCCTTCTGCAGGCGCCCCGAGAAGTCCCAGTTCATCGCCTGCCAGCGGGTGAACTGGTCCAGGACCCAGACGCCCGAGAGCCGGCTGCCGTTGCCGCTCTTGCCGTTGCCCCCAAAGGGCAGGTGCGCCTCGGCCCCGCTGGTGGAGTTGTTCACCGAGAGCATCCCCGCCGAGACGCGCTCCCGGAACCTGAGGGCGTTCGTGGTGCTCTCGGTGTAGATCGCCGCCGAGAGCCCGTAGCCGTGGCCGTTGGCGAGACGTACAGCTTCCTCGAACCCCGAGAAGGAGGCCACCCCCACGATGGGGCCGAAGGTCTCCGTCCCGTAGAGCTCGTCCTCCTCCGTTACCCCCGCCACGATGGTGGGGTGGCAGTAGAGCCCCGCCTCCGGGTCGCCGACGAAGTTCTCGCGGGGGTTGTCGCGGGTGATCCTGCCGGTCCCGGTGGAGCCGTGGACGGAGTGGTGGTCCCGGATCAGGTCCAGCCACCCGACAAAGCGCTCGTAGAACCTCTCGTTGATCATCGGGCCGTAGAGGACGTCCTGCATGGGGTCGCCGACGGGTGCCTCCCGCACCGCCCGCTCAAAACGCGAGAGGAACTCCTCGTAGACCGACTCGTGGACTATCGCGGTGCCCAGGGAGGTGCACCGCTGGCCGGCGGTACCGAAGCCGGAGAAGAGGGCTCCCTCGACCGCCAGGTCCAGGTTGGCGTCCGGCATCACCACCAGCGGGTTCTTGCCGCCGAGCTCCAGGCAGGGCGACTGGCGGTATCGCCCGCAGAGCTCCCCGATCCTGCTCCCAACCTCGGTCGAGCCGGTGAAGCCCACCTTGTCCACCAGGCCCTCCCCGAGCGCCCGCTCTAGCCCCTCGAAGGCCACCGGGCCCTCGCACTGCACCACGTTGAGCACCCCGTCGGGGAGGCCGCCGTGGAAGAAGAGCT
>JADDKG010000149.1 GCA_020253895.1 Rubrobacter sp. | reverse complement strand
GCTGGTCTTCCAGGGATTCGAGGCCGGCGGGCAGCTCATGCTCACCACCGACGTGGAGAACTACCCCGGCTACCCCGAGGGGGTCACCGGCCCGCAGATGATGGAGGACTTCGAGAGGCAGGCCGCCCGCTTCGGGGCCGAGATGCGCCCGGACAACGTGGGGCGGGTGGACTTCTCGGAGAGGCCGTTCAGGCTGTGGGCCGAGGGCGAGGAGGAGCCGGTGCTCGCCCGGGCGGTCATCGTGGCCACGGGGGCGAAGGCCCGGTGGCTCGGGCTCCCCGGGGAGCAGCGCCTCATGGGCCGGGGGGTGAGCGGCTGCGCCACCTGCGACGGCTTCTTCTTCAAGGACAAGAGGGTCGCCGTGGTCGGCGGCGGAGACACGGCGATGGAGGAGGCGCTCTTCCTTACCCGGTATGCCTCGGAGGTCGTGATCATCCACCGGCGCGATGAGTTCAGGGCCTCCAAGATCATGCTGGGCCGGGCCCGGAAGAACCCGAAGATCTCCTTTATCACCGACACGGTGGTCACGGACGTGCTGGGTGAGGACTCGGTGGAGGGCCTGAGCCTCAGGAACGTGAAGACCGGCGAGGAGAGCACCCTGAAGGTGGAGGGCTTCTTCGTCGCCATCGGGCACGACCCGGCGACGGAGATCTTCCGGGGCCAGCTGGAGATGGACGAGGGTGGCTACCTCCTCCAGAAGGAGCACACGATGACGAGCGTGCCCGGGGTGTTCGCCGCCGGGGACGTGGCCGACAGGCGCTACCGGCAGGCGGTCACCGCCGCGGGGGACGGCTGCCGGGCGGCGATCGACGCCGAGCGGTGGCTGGAGGAGCAGGGCGAGGCCGAGGAGGCCGAGGACCCCGCCCTATGGATCGCCGGGAAGGATAGAAGCGCGGCGGGCAGCGGCTAGGGTGCCTCCCGGCGGGGCGGACCGCCCACCAGCGGGTAGCGGAACTCGTGCCCCCCGGCCACCCGCCACGCCGCGTACGCCGCGTGGATGCAGGGCACGAGGGTCAGAACCGCCATCAGCGGCATCAGCAGAAAGCCCACCAGCACCAGCGTGAGCAGGAGGGTGAGCGCCCACCCCGCACCGAGCAGCACCAGCCACAGGAGCTGGTACCAGAAGGCCTGCAGGGCGTGGGCGGCCACCTCGCGCGAGCGGCGGCGGAAGGCCAGCCACAGGCAGAGCGCCGCCAGGGTTCCCAGAAACCCCGTGAAGAGGTTGACCCACACGGTCAGGTGGGCTAGGGCGGCCCACGCCCGCTCCTCCCCTCCCGCCTCCGGCGTACGCCTCGTCGGGGCTGCCGGTCCTGTGTCCCGGTAAGGCATCATATACTCCGGCCCGGATTGTATACCCCGCCCTCCGGGGGGCCATCCGACCGCGGGAGGAGCCGTGGTAGGTCCGCGGGCCCATTAAAGGCCCTGCGGGGCCCACTACTTGCCCTTTCTGAGGTACTCTTCGAACTCCGGCCAGGGCAGGCAGTTTATAACGCTGGACCTCTCGACCCAGGCGCGCCGGGCCTGGGCGACGCCGAACCTCATGAACGAGAGGGCCCGCTCGTCGTGGGCGTCGGTGTCGATGGTCAGCCTCACCCCGGCCCTCACCGCCTCCCGGGCGTGGGGGGCGGAGAGGTCCAGGCGGTCGGGGTAGGCGTTGAGCTCCAGGGCGGTGTTCGTGGCCGCGGCCTCGCGGATCAGGCGCATGACGTCCACCGCGTAGGGTTCGCGACGGTTCAGGAGGCGTCCGGTGGGGTGGCCGATGGTCCGGACGTAGGGGTTGTGCATGGCGCGGACGATCCGGTCGGTCATGGAGGCCTCGTCCATCCGGAAGGCGGTGTGTACCGAGGCGACGACGAAGTCCAGCTCGGCCAGCAGGGCGTCCTCGTAGTCCAGCGAGCCGTCGCGCAGGATGTCCACCTCCGCGCCGCAAAGCAGGTGGATCTCCGCGTACCTCTCGTCGGCCCGGCGCACGGCTTCCATCTTCTCCGCGAGCCGGGCGGGGGAGAGGCCGTTCGCCACCCGCAGGCTCTGCGAGTGGTCGCAGAAGACCAGGTACTCGTAGCCCAGGTCTATGGCGGCCTCCGCCATGCTCTCGATGGTGCCCTTGCCGTCCGAGTAGTTGGTGTGGACGTGCAGATCCCCCCGGATGTCCCGGATCTCCACCAGATCCGGAAGCTCCCCGCTCTCGGCGGCCTCCAGCTCGCCGCTATCCTCCCGCAGCTCGGGCGGGATGTACGGGAGCCCCAACCGCGCGTAGAGCTCCTCCTCCGTCCGGAGGGGCTCGTAGCGGCCGGTCCCGGCCTCGCCCAGCCCGTACTCCGAGACGCTAAGCCCCCTCTTTGCCGCCCGCTCGCGCAGCGCCACGTTGTGGGCCTGGCTCCCGGTGAAGTGGTGCAGGAGCGAGCCGAACGCCTCGGGGGAGACCACCCGCAGGTCGGCCTCCGTGCCGCCGGCGCAGACCACCGAGACCCCGGTAGCGCCGTGGGAGACGACCTCCTCCACGAAGGGGGCTGCGGCGAAGGCGTCGGCGAGCGCCTTCGGGTCGTCGCTGGCGGCGACGATGTCCAGATCCCCCACGGTCTCCTTCTGGCGCCGCAGGGAGCCGGCGATCTCGGCCCTCTCCGTCGCCGGGTGGGAGCGGACGAACTCCAGCAGCCGCTCGCCCGCGGCGGTGGCCTCGTCGAGCAGCATCCGCCGCTCCCGCGAGCCGTGGTCGCGGGCCGCCCTGAGGATGCTCTCCTCGCTCTTCTTCCCGAAGCCCTTGAGCGCGGCGATGCTGCCCTCCCGGAGGGCTGCCACCTCCTCGACGCTCGTCACCCCCAGCTCCCGCCAGAGCCGTCCGGCGGTGCGCGGCCCCACCCCCGGCAGGCGGGTCAGCTCCACCAGCCCCGCAGGGATCTCTTCGGCCAGCTCGGCCAGGATCTCGGGGGTCCTGTTCTGCGCGAGGTCCCTTATTACCCGGGCGGTGGTCCCGCCGACGTGGGGGAGGCTGCGGGGGTCCTCCAGCTCGGCCACCGGCCTGCCCGCGGCGGCGACGGACCCGGCGGCCCGCTGGTAGGCGAGCACCCTGTAGTGCTCCTCGCCCCGGATCTCCAGCAGGGTGGCTATCGTCTCGAGGGCGCGCGCGATGTCTGCGTTCTGCACGGCTCGGGCGTTCCTTCCTCTCGCGTCTTCGTGCCGTAGCGGAGGGCCCCGGGGCCTTCTCCCTCTGTGCGGATTATACGCGGGGGGATACAATCATCTGCCATGTTGGGCAAGCTGCGGGAGGTCCTTCCTGGCTCATCCGCGCCCCTCTTCGGCCGGATGACGCTCGCGGCGGCGGTGTGGCTCGCCGCCGGGCTCGGGCTCTCGGCGGCCGTCATCTGGGCGTTCGCCGGGATAACCGAGGAGGTGATCGAGGGCGACACCCGCCGGTTCGACCGGGCGGTGCTGCTGTGGATCCACACCCACTTCCCGGGCTGGCTGGAGGGGCCCATGGTTGCGGTCACAGCGCTCGGCTACTACCGGGTGGTGCTCCCGCTGCTCGCGATCTTCGTGGTGGTCTTCTACCTGAAGGGCTGGAGGCTCTCGGCGGTGCTGCTCACGGTCTCCACCGCGGGGGGTATGTTCCTGACGACCGTCCTCAAGGCGGTCTTCCAGCGCTCGCGGCCGGAGCTCTTCCAGACCGGTTACGAGGCCGGCTTCTACTCTTTCCCGAGCGGCCACGCCACGGTCGCCGTCGGTTTCTACGGGATGCTCGCCCTGATCCTGGCCTACCAGGCGCGCGGGGCGCTGCGCTGGATCATAGGGGCGGCCGGGGTTGTGCTGGTGATCCTGATCGGTTTCTCCCGCCTCTACCTCGGGGTCCACTACCCGACCGACGTGCTGGCGGGGTACCTCTCGGCGCCGCTGTGGGTGGTGTGCGTTGGCCTCCTGTACGTGGCATGGCTCTCGGTCCGGGGGCTCAGGAGAAAGGGCGGCTAGAGGTTGGACCTTGTGGGCGAGGTGGTCTCGCTCCTCTCCCGCTACGGCTACCTGGTGGTCTTCTTCGGGGTGATGGCGGAGAGCGCCGGGGTCCCGCTTCCCGGGGAGACCATCCTCCTCGCCGCCGGCGCGCTGGCCCAGCGCGGGGTGCTGGACCCGGGGGACGTCCTGCTCTTCGGCTTCCTCGGCGCGGTGGCCGGCGACCAGCTCGGCTACTGGGCCGGGCGCCGTGGGGGCCGGCGGTTCGTGCTGCGCTGGGGGCGCCACGTCTCCCTGACCCCGGAGAGGCTCGCCGTCGCGGAGCGTTTCTTTGACCGTCACGGCGGCAAGGCAGTGTTCCTCGCCCGCTTTGTAGCCGGGCTGCGGGTGTTCGGCGCCCTCGTTGCCGGGATAGGCCGGATGCGGTGGAGAACCTTTCTCCTGTTCAACGCTCTGGGCGGCGCGGTGTGGGCCTCGGCCGCCGTGTTGGCCGGGTACCTGCTCGGCGGCAGCCTGGCCCTGGCCGAGCGCTGGGCGGGGCGAGCCGGCGTTCTGCTCGCGCTCGCCGGCGTAACGGGGGTGCTGCTGTACCTCCTCTACCGCTGGCTGCGCGGGCACCGCGCGCTCCTGGAGCGGGCCGCCGGGCGGCTTTCGGACGGGCTTCCCGGGGCGTTCTTGCGCAGCAGGGCCGGCGCGTGGCTCGTGCGCAGGCTCTCGCCCGGGGAGGTCTACGGGCTGACCCTCACCGCCGGGCTCGTGCTCACGGGGCTCTTCTCCTGGGCCTTCGGCGGGGTGGTGGAGGACGTGGTCTCGCGGGACCCGCTCGTCCGGGTGGACCTGGAGATCCTGCGCTTCGTCCACGCCCACGGGGAGCCCGGCCTCACGGCCGGGGTGGCCGCGTTCGAGGCGGTCTTCTCCCCCGAGGTTCTCCTCCCCGCCGCGGCGCTGGCCGGGACGGGGCTTCTGCTCGCCGCCTGGAGAGGTGTGGCGGGCTTTTACGAGGGTCTCTCCGGGGCGGTGCTGCTCGCCTCCGCCCTCGGGACCGGCGTACTGGTCTGGCTCTTCAAGCTCTTTTTCGACCGGCCCCGGCCTCCGGCCTCCCTCCAGCTGGTCCACGAGGCAGGCCAGGGCTTCCCGAGCGGGCACGCGATGGCCGCCTTCACGGTGGGGGCGGCCCTCTGCTACGCGGTCTTTCTCCGGAGGCCGGGGAGCAGGCTCGGTTCCTGGCGGGCAAAGGCGAGGGCCGCGGTCGTGTGGGCCGCCCTCGTCCTCCTCGTGGGCGCCGGGCGGGTCTACACCGGGGCCCACTACCCGAGCGACGTGCTGGCCGGGTGGGCGCTCGGCGGGGTGTGGTCCTCCGTATGCATCACCACCGCAGAGGTCTTCCGGCGGCTGCACGCGGAGAAGGCGGTTTCGGGAGGGGGTGCGGGGTAGAATACCCCTAACCACACGGAGTCGTCCGCGGGAGGCCGGGCCCTTGGAAGACCTCAGCAGACCCTCCTTCGCTCAGAAGATAGCGCAGGTGCTGGCCGACGAGATCGTGGAGCGGCGCCTTCCTCCGGGCCAGAAGCTGCGTGAGCAGGCGCTGGCCGAGCGGTTCGGGACCAGCCGGGCCCCCATCCGGGAGGCGCTGTACCTGCTCGGCCATAAGGGGCTGGTGGAGCGGACGCCGCGCAGGGGGGCGGTGGTCAAGCGGTACTCGCCGCGGGAGGTGGAGGAGGTCTACCGGATACGCATCACGCTGGAGGAGATGGCCCTCCGGCGGGCGTGCGACGGGCTCGGGATGGTCCGGCGGGCCGTGGCCGCGCTCGAGCCCATACTGGGGCAGATGGAGGAGAGCCGGAAGGACGCCCGGCGCTACCACGAGCTGAACGTTCTGTTCCACAGGACGCTGGTCGAGGTCTCCGGGAGCCCGGTGCTCCCGCCGGTCTACACCCAGATAGAGGGTCCCCTGAGGATGTTCCTCCGGCTCTCGGTGATGAGCCGGGAGGACGTCGAGAAGTCCATAGAGGACCACCGGAGAATCGTGGAGGCCGTCTCCGAGGGAGATGCTGACCGGGCCAACAGGATCCTCGGGGCCCACGAGCTCGACGGGATGAACCGGGCGCTCGAGGCCATGCGCGAGGAGCGCCGGGCTACTGGGTGAACAGCAGGTTCGGAAGCCAGGTGATCAGGCCGGGGAAGAAGGAGAAGAACACGATGGAGAGGCCGAGGATCACCACGTAGGGCATCGAGCCGATCAGGATGTCCGAGAGCGGTATGTCCGGGGCTATGCCCTTCACCACGTAGAGGTTCAGGCCGACGGGCGGCGTGATCAGGCCCATCTCCATGTTTATGGTCATGATCACGCCGAACCAGATCGGGTCGAACTGGAGCGCCGTGATGATGGGGAACAGCACCGGCGTGACCATGAGGATTATGGAGACGGGAGGGAGGAAGAAGCCCAGCACGAGCAGGAAGACGTTGATGATGAGCATGACCCACCAGCGGTTTATCTCGAGCTCGGCGATGAGCAGGGCGAGATCCTGCGGTATGGCGAGGAAGCTCATGACGGTGCCGAGGACGGCAGAGAAGGCGACGATCATCATAACCATCGTGCTCTCCCCCGTGGACTCGAGCAGGATTTCCGAGAACCTCTTCCAGGTCATCGAGCGGTACATCACGACGACCAGCACGAAGGCGAGGAAGGCCCCCACCGCCGCCGCCTCGCTGGGGGTGGCGAACCCCAGGTAGAGGGCGCCGAGCACGCCCGCGATGAGCGCGATAAACGGGACTACCTTCAGCAGTATCTTGAAGCGGGTCTTCCAGGGGAAGCTCTCCACCTCCGCGATGTTCTCGACTTCCTGAATCCCGCTGCGCGCCGCGACCACGCCCCTGCGCTCCAGCAGGATGGCTATGGAGATCCAGACGCAGAAAAACAGGGTTATCAGGATGCCGGGCACGACGCCGCCCATGAAGAGCTGGCCGATGGACTGCTCGGTGGCGATGCCGTAGAGGATGAGGGTCACGCTCGGAGGGATGAGTATGCCCAGCGTCCCGCCCGCGACGACGGCCCCCGTGGAGACGCGGTTCGTGTAGCCGCGCTTTCTCATCTCGGGGATCGCCACCCTCCCGATGGCTGCCGCCGTGGCGGCGCTGGAGCCGCACAGCGCCGCGAAGAGCGCCGAGGCCACGACGCTGCTCATCGCGAGCCCGCCGCGTATCCTGCTCAGCCACACGTGACCGGCCTCGAACAGATCCTCGCTGGCCTTGGAGCCCCCGAAGACCGCCCCCATGAAGATGAAAAGCGGTATCGCCAGCAGCGTGAAGTTGTTCAGCGAGTTGAAGACGAAGTCCCCGAAGAAGTCCAGCTGCGCCGGCCCGAGAAAGAGGAGCACGGCCAGCAGGGCCGTCAGCCCCAGGGCGAAGGCGATGGGCATGCCTATGGCCAGCAGCGCTAGCAGCACCACCACGATGAAGATGCCCGTCGCAAAGGAACCCATCACAGGCCCTGTATCCTCGCTTTCTCCGCTCTGGCGCGCTCCTCTTCCTCGGGAGAGATCCTTCTCTCTTGCCCGGTTATTGCCTGGTGGGCGAGGTCCACCATGATAACGACGTACTGCAGGGCTATGAGCGCCATGCCGACCGGCAGGATGGCGTAGGGATAGGCGAGAGGGGGGTTCCAGGCGGTGCCGGAGCGCCAGCCCTTCTCGACGGCCTCCACCCACATTATCCCCGAGCGCCAGGCTACGACCGCGATGACGACCAGCGAGAGCAGGGCCGAGAGCAGCTTCAGAAGGCTCGCGGTCCTCACCGGCAGCCGGTTTACGAGCAGGTCCACGTTCACGTGTTCATCGTGCTTCAGCCCGTAGGCTCCGCCGATGAAGGTGACGAACATCAGCAGGTAGACCGTCAGCTCGGTCTGCCAGACGGTCGAGTACCCGAGGGCGCGCAGCACGACCGCGTAGCAGATGATAAGCGTCGAGGCGAAGATCAAGACGCCGCTTATGTAGCCCGAGGCTTCGGAGACCCAGCCTATCCACCGCAGCAGGAAGAACCTGCCGGGACCTCCAGAACCGCTAGACAACCTGCAGCCTCCTCACGCCGGTATCCTGTAGAGCTCGTGCTCCAAAGCCGCCTGGCCTCTACTCGGTGGGCACCTTGCGGGCCAGCTCTATCAGCTCCTGGCCGCCTTCGACCTCCCGGGCGAAGTCTTCCCAGACGGGCTGGGAGGCCTCCCGCCACTGCTCGAACGCGGCGTCGTTGATGTGCGCCACCGTGACACCGGCCTCCCTGAACTGCTGCTCGCACTGGGCGTCGTCCTTCTCCGAGGCCTCGTACGCGAACTGCTGCAGCTCGGCGCCGACCTCCTCGAAGGTCCTCTGCTGCTCGGGCGTGAGCTGCTCGAACTGCTCGGTACCTATGATCAGGGGCTCGAACATGAACCAGAAGGTGTTCTCGGTGGGGGAGGTGTAGGCATCCGTTACCTCGTAGATCCTGTAGGAGCAGAAGGAGGACGCAGAGGTGACGGCCACGTCGAGAACGCCAGTCTGCATGGCGTTGTAGATCTCCGAGGAGGGCATGCTGGTTATGCTGTAGCCGACCCGCCTCAGCATCTGCTCGACCCTGGGACCGGCGGCGCGTGCGACCGCGCCGGGCTCGACGTCGTCGGGCGAGACGACCGGGTCTCCCTGCCTCACCCCGATGCCGCCGGCGTTCCAGATCCAGGTGAGGATCTTGATCCCGTTCTCCTGGGTGATCTCCTCGATTCTCCGCCCGATCTCGGCCTCCTTCCAGTTCTGTGCCTGGGCGTGGCTCTGCACCATGGCCGGCATGAGGGTGATGCTGAACTGCGGTACCTCACCGGAGGCGTAGTCGAGCGGGAAGACGGACATGTCGAGCGCGCCCTGGGTTATGGCCTTGTACTGCTCGGTCGGCTCGACGAGCGAGGCGTTGGGGTAGATCCGGATCGTAACCTGCCCGTTGGTCCTCTCTTCGACCTCCTGGGCGAACCGCTCGGCCAGTACGGACCGGAAGTCCCCCTCCTCGGTGGTGGCCTTGGGCCACTGGTGCGAGAGCCGCAACGTGACCGTCTGGCCCTCTCCCTGGTCTCCACCTCCGGCCCCGCCGCAGCCGCTGGCCAGGCCAGCTGCGAGGATGAGGCCTATGACGAGCTTCAGTATCCTTGTGGATCTCCCCCGTGCTCTCAAACCCGCTCCTTTCCCACAAAGTGACCCCTTCCGACCCACCTTCGGACCGCATCGTAAGACGTCCGGATCGCGCGCGCCGGCCGGCGCTTGGCCCGGGCTATCCCGCGGACCACCCCGAGCTCGACCAGATCCTGGGGCATGAGCCTCATGCGCCCGGCGATCTGGCGGGCCTTGGAGCGGTCCTTCTCCACTATGGCTGCGGCCCCCTCCGGGGAGATGACGGCGAAGTAGCCGTCGGGCGTGATCCAGAGGTTGTCCCGGGCTGCAAGGGCGAGCGCACCGCCGGAGCCCCCCTCCCCGACG
>JADDKG010000148.1 GCA_020253895.1 Rubrobacter sp. | reverse complement strand
TCGTCACGGTGCCCGAGCTGCTGGACAACCTGCGGGGGGCGTACAACGACCCCGGGCGCGACCTCGACGAGTGGATGGACGCTGTCAAGAACGCCGAGCTGCTGCTGCTCGACGACCTCGGGGCCGAGAAGGCCAACGAGTGGGTGAGGGAGCGGCTATTTGTGATCATCAACCACCGCTACCGGGAGGCGCTGCCGACCATCTTCACCTCCAACATCGGGCCCGAGGAGCTTCCCCGGCAGCTCGGGGAGCGGACCGCCAGCAGGATCATCGCCATGTGCGAGGGCGTGGAGCTCGAGGGCCCGGACTACCGGGAGAAGCTGCGCAACGAGCGGGGCGCATGAGGGAAGAGTTCCTGATAACCCGTCAGGGCCGGCAGTACGTGCTCTTTGCCGGCCTTCTGGACGAGGCCCACGCGCGGGGCCTCAGGAGCATCGAGACCGAGCTTTTGCAGGTCCCCGAGGAGGCCAACGGGATGACCGCCATAGTCCGGGCGCGGGTGGAGATGGAGGACGGCCGGACCTTCAGCGGCCTGGGGGATGCCAACCCGCAGAACGTGGGCCGTTCCATAGCGCCGCACCTGATCCGGATGGCCGAGACCCGGGCCAAGGCGCGGGCGCTGCGGGATGCCGTGAACGTGGGGGCCACCGCCCTGGAGGAGCTGACCGACGGGGAGGAGTCCCCGCCGGTGGAGGAGCTCCGGCCGCGGGCCCGCAGGCCCCGCCAGGCGGAGGAGGCGGCGCCCTCCGGCGAGGAGGGCCCGGCCGCGCGGCGCGGCGGGAGGGCGCGCAAGAGCCAGCTCGAGCTCTTGCGGACGCTCGCCGTGGAGGCGCGCGGGGAGAACGGTGTAGAGCGTCTGGAGCGGCACATCGGCAAGCCCCTCTCCGAGCTCACCCGCGAGGAGGCCGAGGCCTGGATAGACCGCCTCACCCCCGCCGAGGGGAGGGAGTAGGGCCTTCCGGGCCCTCCAGGTGTTCCCCGCGGTGGCCAGGAAGGGAATGCGGGAGGGCAGGTTCTGGGACGTCGACGCCGCCCGGGGGGTGGCCATGATCATGGTGATCCTCTACCACCTAGTCTTCGACCTCGACAACTTCGGAGGCTACCCCATAGCCTCCACCTCCGGCTTCTGGGCCGCCTTCGCCGACACCAGCGCCTTCATGTTCGTGTTCCTGGCCGGGCTCTCGCTCACCCTGAGCCGCAGGAGGTCCGCCGCGCCGACGTTCGGCAAGTATCTCGGGCGGGGGCTGAGGATCTTCGCCTACGGCATGCTGATCACGCTCGTCTTCCGCCTCCTGGACTACGGGTACGTGATCTTCGGCATCCTGCACCTGATCGGGGCCTCCATCATCCTCGCCTACCCCTTCCTGCGGCTCCGCTGGGCCAACCTGGTCCTCGGCCTCCTCATCATTGCCCTCGGGGCCTGGGTGGGCGCACGGGATCTGGCGGCGGGAGGGATCGCCGGGGTGCTCCTCGCCCCCCTCGGGGTTCTGCCCGAGGGGCTCATGATGCCCGACTACCGGCCGCTGCTGCCCTGGTTCGGGGTCGTGCTGCTCGGGGTCTTCGCCGGCAACGCCGCCTATTTGCCGTGGCGGGAGCGGCACCGGGCCGGTGAGCCGCCCGGCCGCGCCGTCTCCGGCCTGGCTTTCATAGGGAGGAACACCCTTTTTATCTACCTGGTCCACCAGCCGGTCCTGATCGCCGCCCTGTGGGCGATCGGGGTCCTCACGCCGCCGGGGGTCCGGGGTTGAGGGGCGGCGTTCTGCGGTGTGCCCGCGGGCTCCGCCGGGTTGCCGCCCTCGGGGTTCTCGCGCTCGGGCTTCTCCAGCCAGTCGCCTGCGGGGGAGCCTCCGGCGGCGTCGGGCCGCCGCCCTCCGGGGCGCTCTCGGTCAGCTTTATAGACGTGGGGCAGGGGGATGCGGTGCTCGTGCAGGCCGGCGGGGAGGACTACCTGGTGGACGCCGGGAACCCGGAGGAGGGGCCCGTGGTGGTGGACTTTCTGCGGGAGAGGGGTGTGGAAGATCTGGAGGGGCTCGTCTCCACCAGCGGGGACGCCGACCACTCCGGGGGGCTCGCCGAGGTGCTGGAGGCCTTCCCGGTGGAGCGGGTCTACCTCTCCGGATACCCCAAGGACACCCTGACCTACGCCGGGTTCCTGCGCGCGGTCCGGGCCGAGGAGGGGGCCGAGGTGGAGCGGGTGCGCGCCGGTTACGGGATGGAGTGGGGCGGGGTGCGGGTCGACGTCCTCAACCCGCCCTCCGGCGGCTTCTTCTCCAGCTCCAACGACAACTCCGTGGCGCTGCTGCTGACCTACGGCCAGGCCCGGGTCCTGCTCGCCGGGGACGCCGAGCGGCAGGCCGAGGAGTACATGGCGGGCGGTCCGTACACCGGCCCCCTCACCCTCCTCAAGGTCAGCCATCACGGCTCGGAGACCTCCTCCAGCCCCCTCTTCCTCAGCCGCTTCAGACCGAGGGTGGCCGTGATACAGTGCGGGCGGGACAACCCCTACGGGCACCCGGACCCCGACGTCCTCGAGCGGCTGCGCCGGGCTGGGGCCAGGGTCTTCAGGACCGACCTGCACGGGGACGTGATCGTCACCATCCACCGCGATCTCGTCGAGGTGGCGGTGGAGAACCCGTTGCGGGCCCGTCCGTAGGGAGGAAAATACCCGTGGCCTGCCGGCAGGTGGTGTTGGATACTTAGGGCCTGAGAGGGCGGAGAAGCGAGGAGAAAGGAAAGGTTATGGTCAGCTTCAACCGGGTGATACTCGCGGGCAACCTCACGCGGGACCCCGAGCTCAGGTTCACCAGCGATGGGGTGCCGGTCTGCTCCTTCGGCATCGCCGTAAACCGGGTCCGCTCCAGAAGCGAAGAGGTGGACTTCTTCGACGTCTCGGCCTGGCGCGAGCTCGGCGAGACGATCGCCAACTACAAGAAGAAGGGCGACCCGATCCTGATCGAGGGCCGCCTCCAGTACCGCACCTGGGAGGCCCAGGACGGCACCCGGCGCTCTAAGGTGGACATCGTGGCGGACAACGTCCAGTTCCTCGGGCGTGGCGGCGGCGACCCGGGCGACGGCGGGACCGCCGGAGGCGGTCAGTCCCGGCGCGGCC
Source organism: Rubrobacter sp. (assembly GCA_020253895.1). Classification (GTDB taxonomy): domain Bacteria; phylum Actinomycetota; class Rubrobacteria; order Rubrobacterales; family Rubrobacteraceae; genus Rubrobacter_B. Next base: position 418 of record JADDKG010000148.1, on the reverse strand, counting down.
GCGGCGGCGACGAGGTGGACATAAACGAGTCGGACTTCGACGACATCCCCTTCTAGGAAGGTAGGGCCGCAAGCCGCCGGCGCAGCTCTTCCGCCATCCGGGAGGGCTCATCGGCGGCCGCCCGTATCTTCGCGGCGGGGCCCAGGCTCCTGAAGAGCCCCCGGTCCTCTAGGGGCGAGCGCAGGCGCAGGGAGAGGTCGGTCTTCCCCCCGACCGGGATCAGGAGCGCCCCCTCCTCGGAGGACCATATGAGGCCCTCCGCCGGGAACAGGCCGCGCCCGCTCCTGGCGGGGCTGAGGGGACGGACCTCCACCTCCTCTATCTCCGCGTAGGGGACGAACACCTCCGCGTGCGCACCGTAGCGCAGCCGGAGCCCGTCCTCCTCCATCCTGTGGGGCAGGAGGATGAGGGAGGCGTA
>JADDKG010000147.1 GCA_020253895.1 Rubrobacter sp. | reverse complement strand
GGAGCCACCCCCTTCCTCCGGCTCGGGCCAGTCCTCCCGCGAGGCCACCTTCACCGCGATGCCGGCCAGGAAGAAAAACATCAGCGTGGAGGGCGGGATGTACCAGTGCCACTCAAAGGCCGAGGAGACCAGGTAGACGGCCAGCGCGCAGGCTAGCCCGGAGAGCAGCATCCGGCGCTCGTTGCGCCTCCCGGAGCGCCAGGCAGCCCGGGCGGTGTGGCCCAGCAGCAGGCCGGAGAAGCCCACGAGAGCCAGAAACGCGAACACCCCGGTCTCCGTGCCCTGCTCCAGGTAGAGGTTGTGGACCTGTTTGACGCCGGTGGCCACCGGGCGCTCCCTGAACCACGTGTAGGTGAAGGTCCCGGCGCCGCTGCCGGTGAAGGGGTGCTCCATCCACTCCTCCCAGGCGACCCGCCAGTAGTCCTCCCGGAAGCCGATGCTCAGCGAGGCGAGGCGCTGGGCGACGTTCTCGGTCTGGTTGGGGTTGCTGGCGAGCTCCTGATAGGCCCGGGCCACTCCGCCGTACTGCCCGAGGAGGATGATGCCCGCAACCACCACCGCCGCGACCCCGGTGGCGGCAAAGACCCCGCCAAGCAACCTGCGGCCGGGAGGCAGAAGCTCGTAGCGGTTGACCAGAAAGGCGTATCCGGCCTGAAGGGCGAAGGCGGCGATCAGGGCCACGACGAGATGCTCCCCGAAAGTTTCCCCGGCCGCGACCTTCTGCGCGTCGGAGGCTCCCTGGCGCAGAAGCCCCTCGAGGCCGCGGGTGCTCCACCACAGCCACGCCCCCGGGATCACGACGAGGATCAGGTTGGTCAGCGTCTGGAGCCGGTTGTTCGCGAGCACCAGCAGCAACACGAGGCCGACGCCCAGGGAGCCGATCCCCCCACGTGAGACGGTGAGGTAGAGCGCGGCCAGAAAGGCGAGCAGCAGGACCGCGTACACTCCCCGGAAGACCACGCTGCGCATCCGGGCCATCCTGGCCAGCGCCAGCACCGCGCCCATCGCCAGCACCACGGCGGCGGTGTTGGAGTAGCCCAGCGTGGAGTCCACCCGCACCCCGTCGAGGGAGGCAACCGGGTACTGCAGGGGCTCTATCTTCTGCAGGAGCCCGTATCCCGCCACCCCGGCCACGATGAGGCAGACCATGTCTACAAGCGGCCAGACCTGCCGCCAGGAAGAGAGCGCCGCCAGGGACATCAGGAAGGTCGCCAGGTACATCGAGGAGCGCAGCGTCTCCTTTATGGTCTCCGCCTCGCTCAGAGTCCAGAGCATGGAGAGACCCTTAATCCCCACCAGCACGCCCATGAGCCCCACCAGCACCCATCCGGCGGTCGGCACGTCGGCGTAGAAGCCCCTCACGAAGAGGGTCACGAAGAGCAGCCCCAGGAGCCCGGCGGCGAAGGGGAGCATCCGCTCATCGCCGACCAGGTTCACGTCGAGCATCCCGTAGCCGGTGACCGCCACGATCACGAGCAGCACCAGCGCCTTGAACGCGGTGAGCAGCCTGCCGGGCCGGCGGCCTTTAGAGCCTTTGGGCCGCTCCCAACGGGACCAACGCTCGGGTCCGGAATGCCGCTGAGTAGTCTTCTCGCTCACGTGCGTACTCTAGGACATATGGGGGCCATACGCACCGTTTAATACCACGCCGAGCAGGTTGGCGCCGGCCTCGATCAGGTCGTCGGTGGCCTCCCGGGCGGCCTTCCGGGAGGTACGGGAGGCGTGGATGACGAGCAGGATTCCGTCAAAGCCACCCAGCAGCGCAGACGACCTGAGCACCTTCTCCACGACGGGGGCATCCAGGAGCACCATCTCCCTCTCCGCCTCGAGCCCCCGGATGGCCTCGATGAAGCCCTCTCCTCCTAGTAGGGAGAAGGGACTCGCGGTCACCGGCCCCGTGGGGACGACGAGCAGCCCCGGAAGCACCTCGCGCCCGTAGCTCTCCAGCGGCCGCCGTCCGTCGAGCCCGCTCGTGAGCCCGATGAAATTGGCTCCTCCGACCACCCGGTGCAGGTGCGGGCGGTCGAGGTTGCAGTCGACCACCGCCGCGGGACGCCCGCTCCCGGCCAGCGCCGCCCCGAGACCCAGGCACACGCTGGTGCACCCTGCCCCCGGCTCCGGGGCGGTGACCACGATGCTCCGCGCTCCCCCGCCCTCGGCGGTGAGGTTGGCCGCCAGCTCTTCGTAATGTCTCCGCAGCGGGGAGCCGGGGGAGAGCAGCCTCCACGCTCCCTCGCGGTCCCTCATCGCCCCGAGATCCACCAGGAGGCACTACTCCTTACGGTCCAGCACGGAGTAGTCGGGGATCACCCCGAGCACCGGGGCGCGCAGCGTCATCTCGGCGTCGCGGGCGTCGCGCCAGCGGTGCCCGCGGGTATCCAGGAGGAGCGCCGCGGCCCCGCCGAGGACCACGCCCACCACCACGGCGAGCAGCAGGTATAGCACGGGGTGGTAGCTAAGATAGGCCTCCTTGGGGGAAGCCCCACGCAAGAGCTCGGCACCAGCGGCGAGAGAACCCCCGGCGAGCCGGTCCTGGCTGAGTTGGTTTACCCGCTCCACGAAGAGCTCGGCATACGCGTTTGCACCGGCCGCCGCCTCCTGGGGGGTATCCCCCCTAAAGCTCACCCGCAGCACCGCCCGCCCGTCCCGGGTGACGGAGGGCTGGGGGTCCAGCCGCTCACGGAACTCCGCCGCCCGGCCATCCCATCCGGCCCGCCGCGCGGCCTCCAGGAGCAGCTCCCTGGTGGCCACGGCCCCGAGAACTTCCTCGACGAAGACTTCCTGCTCGGCGCTCTCGTCGAGCTGCTGCTGGGGTACTATCCCGACGACCGCCTCCGCGGCGTAGTCCGGACCCCGCAGCAGGCTGAAGAAGAGCACCACCAGCACCAGCAGCCCGACGGCGCACAGCACGAGCCCGCGCCGGCCCCACAGTACGTAGAGAAGCTCAGAGACGGGCAGATCCTCCCGCCGGACACGCCAGCCGCTCTGGTCAGTAGATCTCACTGTTCAACACCGATTGCCGGTATCCTTCGGGGTCGGTGTCCAGGAGGTGCAGCAGCGCCGGCGCCTGCTCCGAGTCGCTCTGCGCGATTATCTGCCGGGCCCTGGCGTACTTGCCTTGCACCACGAGCGCGTCGGCGAGCGCGAGATCCATGGACTCTATCAGCTCCCGCCGCTCCGCCCTCGCCGCCTCGTCGAGCTTCTCTATGCCGGCGGCCGCCTGCCGGCGGGCCTTCATGATGTACCGGTAGCCCTTCTCCGGTTCTCCGGTCCGCACGCACAGCCGCCCGAGGTCGTAGAGCCCGAGGTAGGTGATCTCCCGCCGCTGCGCGAGCCGCTCGTAGATCTCCCGGGCCTTCTCCAGCTCTCCCTGGCGGATGAGCGCCTGAGCCAGCCCGGTGCTCGCGGCGCTGGCTTTGGGGTTGAGCCTGAGCACCTCCCGGTAGCTCTCCTCGGCCTCCTCGAAACGCCCGAGCGAGAGCTGCAGGTTGCCGAGGATGAGGTGCGGCAGGTAGTTGTTGGGTTCCCGCTCCACGGCCTGCCGGAGCACGTCCAGAGCCTCCTCGCTCCGCCCCTGCTGCTGCAAAAGAGAGGCCCGGGCCTCGAGAGCCTCCTCGTCGAAAGGATCCAACCGGACCGCGAGCCGCGAGGCCTCCATCGCCCCCCGGAGATCCCCGGATATGGCGAGCTCGCGCTGTTTCGCAAGGTAGTAGTCGGAGAGGGCTAGCGAAAACGCCAGCAGCGCGAGCGCCAGCACGAGAAACCCCGCAGAGACCTTGAATAATCCCCGGCTCATGCCTTCTCACCTCGCACGGAGATGAGGATATAGCCCAAACCCCGCGAGTACAAGAAGAGCGGGCCCCTGCAACAGGACCCGCTCTTTGCTTTTTGCCTGCGGCCTAGCCTGTGCGCCGCTTACCGGGCGATCCGGCGGGCGAGCAGGCCACCGGCGACCAGCAGGGCGCCGGCACCAAGGGCGATCAGCGAGGCACCGCCGGTCTCGGGCAGAACGCCACCAGCAGCAGCGGCAGCAGCACCACCGGCCGCAGCACCGCCAGCAGCGCCACAGATCCCAAGCTCCTGCGCTATCTCGGAAGCCGCAGCGCTGCCGATATCGCCGGAGACGGCGCCGGAGTCGCCGTACTGCCCCTGCTGCCCGAGCGCCTGGATCAGCTGGGTGCACTCCTGGTACTGGACCTGCACGTCACCAGCCACCGCATTGGCCT
>JADDKG010000146.1 GCA_020253895.1 Rubrobacter sp. | reverse complement strand
CCCGGCCTCCCGCAGGGCGGCGGAGATCCTCTCCTCCAGACCCTCCCGGCCGTAGTGCTTCCCTACGGCCCTCTCCCCGGGCGCTCTGTTCACCGGCCCGTCCGGCCCTGCGCCACCTTCAGGGAGACACCACCGGCGGAGAGCGGGCCCTCGGGGTCCGTGCCGCGCCGCAGGTACCCCAGCGCGAAGACGGCTCCGTCCCCGGAGGGCAGGGGGGCGATGCTGGTGAGCACGCCCGCCCGGCGCCCGTTCTGGAGGATCTCGGAGCCCGGCGGCGGGGAAGCTCCGGGCTCCAGCACGAAGCGGTGGAGCGTCTTGTTGGGGTGCCCCCGGTAGTACATCCTGGCGACCGTCTCCTGTCCGGGGTAGCAGCCCTTCTCAAAGCTCACCGCTCGCTCCAGCAGCCCCGCCTCGGCCGGGAAGTTCTCCGGGGTGAAGTCCTTCCCGAAGCGCGGGACCCCGGCGGCGATCCGGGCCGTCTCGTACTCCTCGCCGGTGGCGGCGACGGCGCCCGCCGCCGCCAGACTCTCGCGGGCGGACCGGAGCGCCGCCGGCTCCCCGATGAGATCCACCCCTGGAACCGGCAGCTCCACCCCGACCGCGAGGAGCCCGTCTAGCCTCACGGAGAGGTGCTCGGGGGGCCTACCCTCCAGCCCTGCCAGCTCCGCAGCCCGGGGCCCGTAGAGCCCGAGCACCCCGAGGTCGGTCTCCTCCACCGAGACCCGGGAGAACGGCGCGTAGCGGCCCAGGATGGCCCGCACCGCCTCAGCGCTCTCCGGGCCGGTGACGACCAGCACCTCGCCCGGCTGCCGGACCACCCGCAGGTCGGCCTGTATCCGGCCCTTCGGGTTCAGCAGGAGGGCGTAGACGCCGCGGCTCTCCTCCTTGGGGAGGGTGTTCGTCAGGATCGCCTCCAGGAGCCCCGCCGGGTCCCTGCCGGAGAGCCGGAGCACCGCAGCGCCGGGGTGCTCGACCAGCGCCGCGCCCTCCCGGAGGGCCGCGCATCCCTGGTGGGTGATTCGCCGGACGGACATACGGGTATTTTAGGCCATCGTCTCCGGGTTCTTCTAAGAGGAGGTTTGCTGTGGCCCGAGCGGTCGTGCTGGACGTGGACGGTACCCTGATGGACACCAACTACCTGCACGTCGAGGCCTGGGCACGGGCCTTCGATGAGGTCGGCTACCGGGTGCCCCGTGCCCGGGTGCACCGCCAGATCGGGAAGGGCTCCGACAAGCTCGTCCCGGAGTTCATCCCGGCCGAGGACGAGGCTGCCGCCGCGGAGGCCGACCGGCTGCACGGTGAGATCTTCATGGAGATGCAGGAGTACGCCCTGCCTCTGCCGGGGGCGAAGGAGCTCATAGCCACGCTCTCCGAGAGGGGGTACGGCGTCTGGTTTGTGACCAGCGCCAAGCCCGAGGAGCTGGAGAAGTACCTCCGGCTGCTGGAGACGGAGGGCAGGCTCTCCGGGGTGGTGAACTCCGCCGACGTGGAGAACTCCAAGCCCGACCCGGATATCTTCGAGCTGGCGCTGGAGCGGGCCGGAGCCTCCCCGGAGGAGACGGTGGCCGTGGGGGACGCCGTCTGGGACGTGCAGGCGGCCCACGCCGCCGGGATACGGACCGTCGCCGTGCTCACCGGCGGGGCGTTCAGCGCGCAGGAGCTCGAGGAGGCCGGCGCCGCCGAGGTCTACGAGGACTGTGCCGCGCTGCTGCGGGCCGGCTTCCCGGGGTAGGACCACGGTGGTGCAGATCGCGGGGTTTTGTACTACACTGCGGGCTGCAGTTTGGAAGGCGGGCGAGGAGCCGGGGCAGATGCCGCCACCCGACAAAAAACACCCGGCGGCATCTTCTTCTGAATCCTCGTCCTGGAAGCAGAAAGGCGGGCGCTGGATATGGCCCAAGGCACGGTGAAGTGGTTCAGCGAGGAGAAGGGCTACGGCTTTATCTCCCCGGATGATGGGAGCGAGGACCTCTTCGTCCACTACTCCGGGATAGAGGGCACCGGGTTCAAGACCCTTGAGGAGGGGGCGCGGGTCTCCTATGAGGCCACCCGGGGACGCAAGGGGATGCAGGCCGTCAAGGTCTCCAAGATCTAAGGCACGCAAGCACTCTACCACCTGCGGTTCTGAGGCCTGGGCTTTAAAGCCCCGGCCTCAGAACTTTCCCCGGGCGCTCCCTTCAAGGAGGTCGGCCGCCGCCCGGCGGGCGTCGTCGTAGACCCGGGGAAGCGGCACCCCGTGCTCCTCTGCCAGGCGGGCCGCGTCGGCGTGCTCGGGGGAGAGGACGAAATCCTCCCCGTCGAGGGTCCCCACCTTCACCCGGCACCTGCCGTACGGGAGGGTGACCTCCACGGCGCGCCTCCCGGCGACGGTGCGCCCGACCCCGTGGTGGCGGACGCCGAGGGTCCCGGTCTCGCGCATCATGGTCCGGGCCACGCGCCCGCGGTCCTCCCGCCTTACGAGGGCGCACAGCTTGTACGCCCCCCGCCCGCGCTTCATGACGATGGGCTCCAGCCAGGCGTCGGGAGCTCCGGCGGCGAGGAGCCGCTCCACGGCTGTCCCGAGTATCTCGCCGGACGCATCATCGATGTTTGCTTCGAGGACCTCCAGCTCCCCGGCCGGCCCCTCCAGCCGGCCCACCACCGCCCGCAGCAGGTTCGGCGCGCTCCGCAGCACTACCGTGCCGGCCCCGTAGCCCGTACCGCTCAGCACCATGGGCGGGGCGGCGTCCGAGAACTCCCCGCCGGTAAAAGCCCGCATGAGGGCCGCCCCCGTGGGGGTGGTCATCTCCTGCTCCTCCTCCGGCCAGCGTACCCAGCAGCCTTGCAGCACCTCCAGGGTGGCCGGCCCGGGCACAGGGAGCATGCCGTGGGCGGCCGGTACAACCCCGCTCCCCATGGGGAGCGGGCCGCAGCTTACGGTCTGGGCTCCGAGCAGCTCCAGCGCGAGGGAGGCACCGACGATGTCCGCTATGGAGTCGGCGGCGCCGACCTCGTGGAAGGTGACCTCTTCCGGCGGGACGCCGTGCACCTTGCCCTCGGCGACGGCCAGGAGGCGGAAGGCCTCGAGCGCCCACCCGGCGGCCCGCTCGGGGAGGCCTGATCGCTCGATGAGGCGGCGTATGTCGCCGAAGGTGCGGTGGGCGTGCTCCCGCGGCGGGACCACCCGGAGGCCGAGGGCGGATATGCCGCTGATCTCCACCCGCCGGAGTTCGAGCCGCACGGAAAGCCCCAGGCCCCGTATCCCCTCCTCGACCTCCTCCGCCGGGGCCCCGGCGGAGAGGAGGCTGGCCAGGATCATGTCCCCGGCCGCCCCCCCTACGGGCTGGAAGTGGACGTGGAGAGGTGCTACCTCTGCGAGCCTCCTCCGGAGAGCCTGCGGACCGCCACGGCGGTCACCGCGAGCAGGACGGCCAGCAGTATCATCGGGCGGGGATCGCTCTTCACCGCGTCGGTGAACACCGCCGGGTTGCGCTTGCGCCCGGCCTCCCGGGCCAGCAGGGCCTGAGCGCGGGCCGACGCCGCGACGCTCCTCCCCAAACGGGTCAAGGTCTCCTTCAGGCGGCTCTTCACCCGCTCCTTGACCTGCTGGCCGATGACCTTGGGGTCCGCGTGCCGGCGGAGGTCCCTGACGTCCGGGGCCATGCGGCTCCGGATCTCAAACATCTCCCGCTCTATGCGCTCCGGTATCTCGCTCACGACCTGAACTGCCCCTTGAGCCACTCCACGTTCTGCTGGAAGGTGCTTATCGTGCGGCGGGGCTTGGGATCGAGGCCCCTAAGCCTGCCGGCGCCCGTGCCGGCCAGCACACCCCCTATTACAAGCAGTATACCAGAGACGATCAGCGCCGAGAGCCACAGGCTCAGCCCGCCCACCTCGTTGAGCAGGTATATCCCGGTCACCGCCAGAAACACCACGAACAGGTGCAGGAACACCGCCCCGGCCACCAGCAGACCCGCAGCGATGCCGGCCTGCCGCCCCACCGGCGCCAGCTCCACCTTCGCCAGCTCGACCTGCTTGCGGGCAAGCTCCTGCAGCTGCGGCCGCAGGGCCTCCACGATCTCCTTTATGCTCCTGTCCGAAAGACCGTCCTCGCCCTCCAGCCGCCGCTCGAACTCCGCAACCCGCTCCCTCTGCTCGGTCACACACCACTCCCTTCTCTCGCCTACCACGGCTCTCCCTAGGGTACCCGGGCCATACCGCCGCTAATCCGGCTCCATCTTACATAAATTTTCTCGTATCCAACATGCCATAAAGCACGCGAAGCGGTTTTCTGATGTAACATGGGAGCAGCTGCACAAGAGGTGGTGCGGCGAAGAGGAGTGCGTTTTGGGAAACGGGGGGAAGGAGCGTTGAGTTGAAGCTGTATCCGGCGCTCGGGATCTCGGCGGGTGACATAGTGGCCTTCGTGGGGGCTGGCGGGAAGTCCAGCGCCATAGCGGCGGTGGCCAGGGAGCTGGTGGGCGACGGCCTGACGGCAATAGCGGCTCCCACGACGAAGATGCACGTGGGGGAGGCGGAACGGGTTGGGCGGGTGGTCACCACCGAGGAGGAGGGCTGGCTCGGGCGTCTCAAGGAGGCGGTGGCGGACTCCGGGGCCGCTGCGGTTGGTTCGGCGTACATCTCGAAGGGGAGGATCGGCGGGTTGGGCCTGGATGAGGTGGCGCCTCTGGGTGGCATCGCCGACGTGGTGCTGGTGGAGGCCGACGGTGCGCGGCGCCGGCCGCTGAAGGGCACCGCGGAGCACGAGCCGGCGATCCCACGGGGCACCACGCTGGTGGTCGCCGTGGCCAACATCGGGGCCCTGGGCAAGCCCGCCACCAGCGAGCACATCCACCGGCCGGAGGTCTTCGCCCGGCTCACAGGCTTGAGCTCCGGGCAGAGCGTAACGCCCCGCGCCTTCGCCCGGGCGCTCTCCGGGGGGTCGCTGGCGCGGGTGCCCTCCGGGGTGCGCTCTGCGGTCCTCCTCACCGGGATCTCCCCGGGGAGGAGCATGTCGGACGCCGCGGTGGTCACCCGCGAGCTCTGGCGGCAGGGCATCGGGAAGATCGTCTTCACCTCTCTCCCGGCGGAGGGGCCGGTACAGGTCTGGGTGCCCTGAGGGGCTTGTAAAACGGGCCTCTGCGGCGCAGACTTGTCCGTACGGCAGGCTTTCGCGGGAGGTCTTTGAACATGGGCGTAACCGTGAAGAAGTT
>JADDKG010000145.1 GCA_020253895.1 Rubrobacter sp. | reverse complement strand
GGTCTCCTCCCTTCAGCGCCACGGGCTTCGTTTCTGCCGCCGACTCCGTGGGGCAGTTCTTCTCCTTTCTCGGGGTCGTGAACGTGCTGCTCGCGGTCTTCAACCTGATCCCGGCCTTCCCCATGGACGGCGGCCGGGTGCTGCGGGGCCTGCTCGCCACCCGGATGGGACCGGTGCGGGCCACGGATATCTCCTCGGCCGTGGGGCAGGGGTTCGCCCTGCTATTCTTCCTGTATGGGCTTCTGAGCGGGAACCTGCTTCTGGTGCTCATCGCCGTCTTCATCTTCTTCGGCGCCGGTGGCGAAGCCGAGCTCGTCCGCCAGCGGGAGCTGATGCGCGGGCTCACCGTCCGGGACGTCATGGGTACCCGGCGGCGGACCGAGACGGTGACCCCCTGGCACACCTTCGGCCAGGTTCTCGACTCCGTCATCCACGGATATCAGATGGACTTCCCGGTGGTAGACGAAAACGGGCGGCTCGTGGGTATGCTCACCCGCAACGAGATCATGGCCGCCGCCCACTCTCCGGACCGTTTCAGGGAGGTGCGCCAGATCATGCGCACCGAGTTCCCCACCATCTCCCCGGATGCCGACCTGTTCGCCGAGGGGCAGAAGCTCCTGCAGGAGAGCGGCCTGCGGGCCATCCCCGTGGTCGAGGACGGGGAGCTGGTGGGCATGCTCACGGTGGAGGACATGAGCCAGGCAGCCCTGTTGCGTGACATCCGCAAGCTCCAGCAGCGCCCAGCTCCCTGGGGACGCTGATGCGGGTCGTCTCGCTGCTCCCGGCGGCCACGGAGATGGTCTGCCTGGTCGGGGCCTGCGACACCCTCGTCGGCGTCACCCATGAGTGCGACCACCCCCCGGAGGTACGCCGGCTGCCGCGCCTGACGGCCAGCGGGATAGACCACCGCCGGATGACGAGCGCCGAGGTGGACGCCGCCGTCCGGCGCATCACCGACGAGGCGAGCCTCTACTCCCTCGACGCCGGCCTCCTGCGCGAGCTGGAGCCGGACCTCGTGATCACGCAGGGCCTTTGCGAGGTCTGTGCCGTCTCCCCGGGCGTGGTCGAGCGGGCTCTCTCCACCCTCCCCCGCCGGCCGGAGGTCCTCTCCCTGGACTCCTCCTCGCTCGAGGAGGTGATCTCGGACCTCGTGAGGGTCGGGGAGGCCCTCGGCCGCGGCCGGGAGGCCCGCGAGAAGGCCGGCTCCCTCCGGCAGAGGCTCCGGCGGGTCGCCCGGGCCGTCGAGGGGCTCCCCCGGATGCGGGTCGCCTGCCTGGAGTGGCTGGACCCGCCCTACTCCGCCGGGCACTGGGTCCCGGAGATGGTCGCGCTCGCGGGCGGGGAGCCGCTCCTGGCCGCCCCCGGGGAGCCCTCCCGGCGCATGGGCTGGGAGGAGGTCGTCGGGGCCGCGCCGGACGCCGTGGTCCTCATGCCCTGCGGCTTCGACGTCCGGCGGACCCTGCGGGAGGCCGGGCTGCTGGCGAAGGTGCCCGGCTGGGAGGACGTTCCCGCCGTGCGGGAGGGCCGGGTCTGGGCCGTGGACGCCAACGCGTACTTCTCCCGCCCCGGCCCCCGCCTGGTGCGGGGGGTGGAGCTGCTCGCCGCCCTCCTACACCCTGGGGCTCTGCCCACGGGGCCGCGCCCCGGCGAGGCGACGCGCCTCGCCCGGGAGGTTTTCGCCGCCCGTTAGCCGCGGGCCCCGGCATCGTTTAGACTGCGGTACCTATGGTGATGCGCACGCTCGTGCACGAGGTAGAGGAGCTCGTCTCCCGCGTTGGGACCCACCCCGTGTGGGGCTACGCCCACTGCCGGAGGGTCTCCGGTCTCGCCCGCGAGCTGGCCCACGCCGAGCGGCTGGAGTACGACGGTGAGATCCTGCACCTCGCCGCCCTGCTGCACGACATCGGGCTGTACAAGGCGTACAACATGCGGGAGGCCCCCGACCACGCCGAGCGCGGGGCCATCGTGGCCGACCGGATCCTGAAGGACGCAGACTTCCCCCCGCGGGCCCGGAGGGTCGTGGTCGACGCCATCCGGCACCACCCTCCCGGTTCCAGGCCCGGCTCCTCCGTCGAGGCGGCGCTGCTCAAGGACGCCGTCGCCCTCGACTACCTCGGCGCGGTCGGATTATCCCGGGTGCTGGCCATGGTCGGGCTGGAGGAGGAGGTCCCGGACCTCCCGGCGGCCATAGCCCACGCCCGGAGCCTGCACCGCACCATCCCCGACCTGCTGCTCTTCGAGAGCAGCAGGTCCATCGCCCGCGAGCGCACCCTGGAGGCCGAGGGTTTCCTCGAGGACCTCGGGCGCTCGACGGGCGGGTTTAAGCTCCTGTAGCCTACCCGAAGTGGGACCACAGCAGGTACCCGCCGGCGGCCAGGCACACCACCCCCACCGCCAGCATCCTGAGCCCGGCGATGATGTGCACCCCTCGCTCCGGAAGAGGACCTATGCCCCCGCTCTGCCCCCGGCCCCCGCGCAGCAGCGCGTAGAGCCCGTAGCCTATCCCGCCGAGGCCCGCCAGGAGCAGCAGGAACCCCAGCGCCGCCGCGGCGGACACGGCGCCTCAGTCTCCCTCGGACATCCGGGAGAGGAGCCTCCGGAAGCGGGGGTCCTGCCGGAGCGGGGCGAACTCCAGCGCCCGCTTGAAGTGCTCGGCGTCGCGCTCCCCCGCCTCTATGGCCTTCTCCAGGTAGTCCAGCGAGGCGGCGTACTCCCCCCGCCGGGCGCGGATGCTCGCCAGCGCCGAGAGGGCGGGGGAGTAGCCGGGGTCCGCGGCGAGCGCCCGCACCAGCAGCTCCTCGGCCGCCTCCAGCTCCCCGGCGGTGTAGTAGACGTTGGCGTAGGAGTAGAGGGTGCGGGGGTTGCCGGGATCTGACTTCAGCGACTCCACGAAGTGCCTCTCGGCCTGCTCCCGCTCCCCCCGCCGGTCGTGGAGGATGCCGAGCTCCAGGTGGGCCTCCGGGTTCTCCGGGTCCAGCCTGAGGACCGTCCGGTAGGCCTCCATGGACCCCTCCTCGTCGCCGTTCGCCAGCCGGGCCTCGCCCAGGGTGTAGAGGTGCCGGATCTCATCGCTCCCCAGGGCCACGGCCTCCTCGGCCAGCGAGAGGGCCTCGCGGGCATCTCCGCCGTTGGCCAGCAGGTGGGCCGCCAGCTCGTCCCTTATCTCCGGGGAGCCGGGACAGGCCTCGAGCCCGCGGCGGAAGGCAGCCTCCGCCTCCCGCAAGCGCCCGCCCCTGGCGTGGCAGATGCCCAGGTTGGCGTGGGCCTCCCACCACTGCGGCTCCTCGGCTATGACCTCCTCGTAAGAGGCCACCGCCTCCTCGTAGCGGCCGAGCATGTCCAGCGCGTTCGCCCGGAAGGTCAGCGCCCCGAGCCGCTGCTCGGTGTCCTCGGCGGCCTCCACCGCCCGCTCGAAGAACTCCAGGGCCGGGGCGTAGTCGCCGGCGTCGAAGGCGGTGAGCCCGGCGTTGATCAGCATGTCCGCGTCGTCCGGGTGGCGGGCGAGCCACCGCTCGAAGGTGGCCCGGGCGAGCAGCGGCTCCCCCATGAGCCCGTAGTAGCGGCCGAGCTCCACGTAGGCGTCGGGCTGCTCGGGGTCGGCCTCTATGGCCCGCTCCAGGTGGTGGACGATCTTGAACGGCTCGTCCCGGCGCATCGCCACCATCGCCAGCCCCATCCGCGGGGCCACCCACCCGGGGTCCATCTCCAGCGCGTCCAGGAAGCTGGCCTCGGCCTCCTCCAGCCTCCCGAGCCCCAGCAGGGCCCGGCCCACGGCCTCGACCACCTCGGGGTTCTCGGGGGCCTGCTGCAACGCCTGCTCGAAGCGCTCCAGGGCCTCCTCTATGAGGCCCTCGCCCGCGAGCGCCTCGCCCTGCTCGATCAGCTCCTTGTGGTCCATCGGGCTTAATTAAATCAGATGCGGCAAGCGCTTACGTGTAAAATCTTCTCCCCCTGCTACCGGCACAGAGCGAGGTGATCCCTTGAAGAACCCTCCGGTGGTGAGACGGCTCGAGATCCGCTACCAGGACCTCGACCCCTACGGCCACGTGAACAACGCCGTCTACCTGCAGTTCTTTGAGTCCTTGCGCTTCGCCTACTGGCGGGCGCTCGCGGGGGTCGTCGGGGCGACGGAGTTCGAGGCCGGCGGGATCATACCCGGCGGCCGGTACGTGATCGCCGAGACCACCGTCCGTTACCGGGCGGAGCTGCTGTTCGGAGACGAGCTGCATGGGGCGGCGGGGATCCGGAGCGTGGGCAACCGCTCGTTCGTCATGGACTACGAGCTGCGCAAGGGAGCCTCCTTCGAGGGCGGGACACCGGTGGCCGACGGGTCGGCGGTGCACGTCTTCTACGACATGGAGGCGGGCCGCTCCCGGCCCCGCCCGGACTGGTTTCTGCCGGCGGTGGCCGAGCTGGAAGGCCGTCCGGAGAAAGACTTCGTCCCCAAGGGCCGCTAGGAGGCCTCCGGTAAACCCTGCCTCGCTGGTGGACCTGCTGCTCGGCGCCTACGGGGCGGTGGTGCAGTTCTTCCCCCTGATAGTAGCCGTCTTCTTCTGGAAGCAGGCGACCAAGGCGGGGGCGTTTGCGGGCCTGATCTCGGGGAGCCTGGTGACCCTCCTCTTTACCTTCTTCGTGCCCACGCCCTTCGAGATCCACGCCGGAATATGGGGGCTCATCGTCAACACCGTCCTGCTCGTCGGCGTGAGCCTTGCCACGGAGCCCATGCCCGAGGAACACGTCAAGAGGTTCGTGGAGGGGTCCAGGAGCCCGCTGGAGGAGGTCCGGGGAGCCTGAGGCTACAATGCCGGCGTGGAGCTGAGGGATCTCGAGGCGTTCGGCGAGCCGGGGGCGGTCGTCTACCTGGCGGACTGCGTGGAGCTGATGCGCCTGATGCCGCCTTCCAGCGTCGATGCGGTCTTCGCCGACCCTCCCTACCGTCTCTCGGGCGGCGGCGTGACGGTGAAGAGCGGGAGGCTGGCGCCCGTGGACAAGGGCGGGTGGGACCGGCCGCTCGGGCTTCGGGGCAACCACGAGTTCAACCTCCGCTGGCTGCGGGAGGCCCGGCGGGTGCTGAGGCCCGGCGGTAGCCTCTGGGTCTCCGGGACCCACCACATCATCTTCAGCCTGGGGTTCGCCCTCCAGACGCTCGGCTTCCGCATCATAAACTCCGTCGTCTGGGAGAAGCCCGACCCGCCCCCGAACGCCCTGCGCACGGCGTTCACCCACGCGCACGAGACCCTGATCTGGGCGAGCAAGGGGCGCGGCCACACCTTCAACCACGATCTTCTGAACG
>JADDKG010000144.1 GCA_020253895.1 Rubrobacter sp. | reverse complement strand
GGCACCGAGCAGGGCCGTCAACTGTCAAACCCGAGTTTGGAAACTCTCTTTGACGCGGTCGAGGGGGGCGAGAACCGGGAGGAGCGCCTGGCCGAGCTCGCACGCCAGGTCTCCGTGTGCACCAGATGCGACCTCTCCCGCAGCCGGACGAACACGGTCTTCGGCACCGGCGACCCCTACTCGCCGCTGATGCTGGTCGGCGAGGGGCCGGGGGAGAACGAGGACGCCACGGGGCTGCCCTTCGTGGGGCGGGCCGGGAAGCTTCTGGACAACATCCTGGCGGCGGTGAACCTGAGCCGGGAGCAGGTCTACATCACCAACATCGTGAAGTGCCGGGCCGCGGTGGAGGAGAACGGCCGCCTCCGCAACCGCCAGCCCTGGACGGCGGAGATAAACGCCTGCAACCCCTACCTGCAGGCCCAGATAGAGGCGGTAAAGCCGGAGATCATCCTCTGCCTCGGGGGGCCCGCGGCCAAGACGATCATCGACAGGGACTTCAGGATCACCCGCGACCGCGGCAAGTGGTACGAGGTCATGGGCGGCATCCGGGCGATGGCTACCTTCCACCCGGCCTACATCCTGCGCCAGAGCGGGGAGGAGCTCACCCGGACGAAGCGGCTGGTCTGGAAGGACATCCAGAACGTCTACGCCGAGTACCGGAAGGCGATGGAGCAGCGTGGGGCGTAGCTTTCTCCTGCTGCTGGTCGCCCTCGCCCTGCCCCTGGCCGCGGCCTGCGCGGAGGCCTCTCCCCCGGAGGAGCGGCGGGGCGATGATGGCGCCCTCCGGGTTGATACCGTGCTTACCGGGCTGGATACCCCCTGGGAGGTGGTCTTCGCTCCCGGCGGCCGGATCTTGGTGACCGAGCGGCCGGGGACGGTGCTGGTGGTCGAGGACGGGAGGGTCCGGGATAGGACCTACGCCCGGCTTCCGGTGGTGGAGGCGGGGGAGGGCGGCCAGCTCGGGCTGGCCCTCCACCCGGACTTCCGGCGCAACGGGGTCCTGTACGCCTACTACACCACCCGGGAGGACGGCCGGCTGCGCAACAGGCTGGTCCGGCTCGTGGAGGAGGGGGGCTCCGCCCGGCAGGAGAGGGTGCTCCTGGAGGCCCCGGCGGCCTCCATCCACGACGGCGGCCGGGTCAGGGTGGGCCCCGACGGCAGGCTCTATGCCACCCTCGGGGACACCGCCAACTCCGGGCTGGCCCAGGACCCGCGGGCCCTCGCCGGGAAGATCATACGCCTCAACCTGGACGGCTCCGTCCCCGAGGACAACCCCTTCCCGGGCTCCCCCGTCTACTCCTACGGGCACCGCAACCCGCAGGGGCTCGCCTGGGACGAGGAGGGCAACCTCTACGCCCCCGAGCACGGCCAGAGCGCCCACGACGAGCTCAACCTCATAAGGCCCGGCAGGAACTACGGCTGGCCCCTGATCCAGGGCGCACAGCGCCGCAAGGGGATGGTCGCGCCCATCCTGCACAGCGGGGAGGAGATCTGGGCCCCCTCCGGCGCGGAGTACGTCCGGGAGGGGCCGTGGGAGGGGAGCATCCTGTTCACCGGGCTGCGCGGGGAGTCGCTGCACCGGGTGGAGGTGGACCCGGAGGACCCCGGGAGGGTCGTGAGCCACCGGGAGTACCTCAAAGGGGAGTACGGGCGCCTCCGGACCGTGGTGCAGGGGCCGGACGGGGCGCTCTACCTGCTCACCAGCAACCGCGACGGCCGGGGGGACCCGGCCCCCTCCGACGACCGGCTGCTCCGGGTCGAGGTCCGCGGCGGGGGAGAGTAAAGAACTTCATACCCGGTTTGCCAGAACGCCTGATATCATGCTTGGGTGTAGTGGCAGCAGTCAACCGCTATATGAGAAGGGCTTGCGACCGTGGTCAGTGCGATTTCCGGTAGCCGCATATTAGATGGCATAGACAAGGAGATACTAAACCTCATCCAGCGCGATTTCCCCCTGGAGCGGGAGCCTTTCGCCGCGGTGGGAAGGGCGGTAGGCATCAGCGGTCAGGAGGTTATCCGCCGCATAGAGGCCATGAAGAAGGGCCGGGTGGTGCGCCAGATCAGCGCCATCTTCGACACCCGGGTTCTGGGCTACGAGTCCAGCCTGGTGGCCGCCAGGATCCCCCCGAACCGGCTGGCAGAGGGGGCCAAGGCCATAAACTCCCACCCCGGGGTCTCACACAACTACGAGCGGGACAACCACTTCAACCTCTGGTACACGGTCGCCGTCCCGCCGGACTCCCGGCTGGGGCTGGAGGGCACCGTGGAGGTGCTCCACCGCATAAGCGGCGCAGAGAGCACCAGGATCCTGCCCACCCTCAAGCTCTTCAAGATAGGGGTTACCCTGGACATGAAGGAGGGGGCCACCGCCCGCAAGGAGGCACCGGCCTACGGGCACGCCGACCGCGAGGGGGCCGACCGCAACATCACCGAGGAGGACAAGGAGGCCATACGCGTCCTGCAGGAGGACATCCCCCTTACCTCCCGCCCGTTCGACCTGTGGGCCCGCAGGATGGGGCTCTCCTCCGGAGAGGAACTTCTCGAGCGCGCCGAAGACCTGCGGCGGCGGAAGATCATGCGCCGCTTCTCGGCGGTCCTCTACCACCGCAAGGCGGGCTTCCGGGCCAACGCCATGGGGGTCTGGAAGGTCCCCGAGGAGCGGGTGGACGAGGTGGG
>JADDKG010000143.1 GCA_020253895.1 Rubrobacter sp. | reverse complement strand
TCCTCGGCGGCCATCCCGGAGCATCCTGAGACCAGCTCCCGGAGCCGCTCCTCACCGAAGAGCTCCCCCTCCGGGCTGCGCGCCTCAGTCACCCCGTCGGTGTACAGGACCATCGCCTCGCCCACGACTAGCCGCCCCGACCAGGTCGCACCCTCCGGCCCCTCCCCGGCCCCGAGGATCATCCCGGTCGAGGGCAGCGTCTCCACAACACCTCCCTCCCGCACGATGAGCGGCGGCGGGTGCCCGGCGCAGCCCACCCGGATCTCGACCGCCCCCTCGCCCGCCCGGTACGGCTCCAGCTCGCAGTAGACCACGGTGAAGAAGCGGTCGCCCTCCGTCTGGCGCAGGATCTCACGGTTCAAAAACGAGAGCACGCCCCGCGGCCGCTTCACCCGCATGGCGGCGGTCCGGATGGTGTAGCGGGCGAGGGAGGTCAGCGAGGCCGCCTCCGGCCCCTTGCCGGTGACGTCCCCGATCGCCAGCGCCCACCCGTCGTTCTCTACGGCGAACACGTCGTAGAAGTCCCCCCCGACCTCCATCCCCTCCGCTGCGGCCAGGTACCGGCCGCCGACCTCGATCCCCGGCACCTCAGGGAGGGTGGGGGGAAGCAGCGCCTCCTGCAGTACCCTGGCGATCCTGTGCTTCTCCCGGTAGAGGCGCTGGTAGCGCTCCTGCTCCTCCTTGCGCTCCGAGATGTCCCACAGGAGAACCGCGAGCCCTCCAGGCAACGGGTAGACCCTCCCGGCAAACCACCCTCCGAGGGTCCTGGAGTTCAGCTCGAAGGAGACGGTCTTCCCCTCTCTCGCCGCCCGCTCCAGCGCATCGGCCATCCTGCCAGAGGAGGCCTCCGGGAACTTCACCCTCAGGGCTCTCCCGCGGGCCTGCTCAGCAGCTATTCCCAAAGCCTCGGCCCCCGCGGGGTTCAGGTACTCAAGCCGTCCGGCCTCATCCAGGACCAGAAGAACGTCCGAGATGTGCTCAAGGACCCGCACCGCCAGCTGGGGCTCAGGCCCTCCATTATTGCTGCTCATGCTATACGGCCCCCTCGTCCCCGTCCGTCGCCGAGCGGACGTCCGGGTAGATCGGGAAGATCCTATCCATCCCCGTCACCCTCAGCGTCCTCCGTACAGGGGAGTTGCGCACCACCAGACGAACCTGCCCGCCCCCGCCTCTGAACCCCCGCGTCCCGGCGAGCAACGCGCTCACCCCGGAGGAGTCCATGAACTCCAACCCGCTCAGATCTACCACCAGCCGCCGGTGACCGCCTCCGTCGGCAGACGAAACCGCCTCTTCCAGCGCCTCCCGGAACCTGTGCGCCGTCAGCAGCTCCAGCTCCCCCGAAACCTTCACCACCGGGATCCCGGAAACGGTGTGCAAAAGCACCGCGAAGGAAGGCGCTTCTGCATCCACCTAGCCTCCTCTCTCTACGGCCTGCAGCAGAACCGCATTATACGGAGGTGGGGGCTCAGCCGGCCACCGGCTCGAACACCCCGGCCCGGTAGACCTGCCCGGGGAGCTCCTTGCCGAGCTGCTCCGAGAGCCACCTGGCGACCTCGATGAGCGCCCCGAGGTCTATGCCCGTCTCGTATCCCATGCCGTGCAGCAGGTATACGAGGTCCTCGGTGGCTATGTTCCCGGTGGCCCGCGGGGCGAACGGGCACCCACCCGTGCCGCCGACCGAGGCGTCGAGCACCGTGGCCCCGGCCTCCACGGCCGCGACCGCGTTGGCCAGCCCGGTGTTCCGGGTGTTGTGGAAGTGGCACCCGGCGGTCATGCCGAGCTCTCGTACCCCGGAGACGAGCTCCCCGACCTGGCTCGGCACCCCCACCCCGATGGTGTCGGCGAGCACCAGCTCGTCCGGAGGGGCTTCGGCCACCTGCCGGGAAAACCCGAGCACCGTCTCCGGCTCCACCCGGCCCTCGAACGGACAGCCGAAGGCCACGCTGAGGGTGACGGAGATCCGCACCCCGTCCATCCGCGCCCGCTCTACGAGGCGTACCGCGAGCCTCGCCGCCTCCGCCGCGGTGGTGTTCTGGTTGCGCCGGGCAAAGGAGTCGGTGACCGGGAAGGCGTAACGGACCTCGTCCACCCCCGCCGCAAGGGTGCGCTCATACCCCTTCTCGTTCAGGACGAGCCCCGCATAAGCCGTCCCCGGCCTCCTGTGCAGCGCGGCCATCACCTCCTCCGCGCCAGCCATCTGGGGCACGAGCCTGGGGTTGACGAAGCTCGCCGCCTCCACCCTCTTCAGCCCCGCCCCGGCGAGCCGGTCGCACAGCTCGGCCCGCACGGCGGGCGGCAGGATCTTCTCCTCGTTCTGCAGCCCGTCCCGGGGCCCTACATCCACCACCTCAATCTGCATGCTCGTCTCGCCTCCTCCCGGCCTCAACGAGGCTGTCCTCAAGCCTCTGCACCTCGTACATCCCGATGAACTCCAGAAACTCGCCGAAGCCAGCGCCGGCGGCGGGAGACCTGCCCTCCCGGATGCTCTCGAGGGTCCGGCGCACCGCGGCCGTCGCGGCGAGCAGCACGCTCACGGGGAAGAGGACTATCCGGTAGCCCAGCTCCTCCAGGCGGGCGAGGGGCAGCAGCGGGCTCCTCCCACCCTCCACCCGGTTGTACACCAGGGGCACGTCCGGCAGGGCCTCCGCAACGGCCGCGACCTCCTCCTCGCTCCGGGGAGCCTCGACGAACACCGCATCCGCCCCCGCCTCGCGGTACAGCCGGGCGCGCTCCAGCGCCCCCTCCAG
>JADDKG010000142.1 GCA_020253895.1 Rubrobacter sp. | reverse complement strand
CGCCCCCAGCTTGTTCAGGATGTTCACCATGTGGGTCCGCTCGGTGTCCACGCTCATGTGCAGCCGCTCGGCTATCTCCCGGTTGCTCAGCCCCTCGGCCAGCGCCTGCAGCACTTCCCGCTCGCGGGGGGTGAGCCGGGCGGCGTTCTCCCGCAGGGCCTGCTCCTCCTCGCGGCTTCTTGCGGCGAGCCGGATCATCCGGGAGACCTCCTGAGGGCTCATGAGCGGCTCACCGGCCGCGAGCCGCCGGGCGGCGTCCAGGATCTCGTCCACGTCCGCGCTCTTGTGCAGCACCCCCGCGGCGCCCGCCTCAACCGCCCGGGCGTGCTCCGCCTTGTCCAGGCTCGCGGTGAGCACCAGCGCGGCGAACTCCGGGTTCTGCTCCCGGAGCTCCCCGATGAGCTCCGAGCCGTCCCCGTCCGGCAGGTTCAGATCTATGATGCCCAGCGTCGGGCGCCGCTTCGCCCGCGAGACCACCCGGCGGGCCTCCTTGAGCGTCCCCGCCTGCCCGGCAACCTCAAAGCCCGGCTCGGCCTCGAACAACAAGGCCAGCGCCTGCCGGAAAGAAGTGTGGTCTTCCACCAGAAGAACGCGCTGCAAAGATGGCCCTTCCCTGCTCTACCGGATGCAGGTAAATATACCAGCTCGGCGGCTTTTCTCTAGCGGCGCGAGGTGGCGGGCGAACCGGTCAGCGCCGAGATCGGGACCCGCAGCCGGATCGCGGTCCCCTCGCCGGGACCGCTCTCCACCTCCAGTCGTCCCTGCAGGGACTGGGCCCGCTCCCGCATCCCCACAAGCCCCACCCCGCTCTCCGGAGTATCCGGGTCGAAGCCGCGCCCGTCATCCTCTATCTCCACCACGGCCTCCTCCCCCTCCACGGAGAGCCGGACCTCGACCCGCCTGGCCCCCGAGTGCCGGCGGACGTTGGCCAGTGCCTCCTGAACAACGCGGGCGACCTCGGCGGCAGGCGGGCCAGAGAGGTCTGCGGGGAAGCCCTCGGTGACCACCAGTTTCACCTCCCGGTGCGGCGAGCGCTGGCGGTGCAACTCCACCAGCGATTCCACAGAGCGCAGGAGCGGCCGGTCGGCCACCCCCTCCGACCGCAGCTCGTAGATCGCCTCGCGCAGCCCCTCCACCGCCCGCCGGAGGGCGTCTATCTGGCGCTCGCGCTCCTCGCTGACCCCTCCCAAGAGGTGCCGCTCGACCTGCATGGACTGCAGGGCGTAGAGCAGGTCCTGCAGCACCCCATCGTGCAGCTCGCGCGAGATCCTGCGCCGCTCGGCCTCCCGGATCTCGCGCATCGCCCGCTCGGCCCGTTTGCGCTCGGTGATGTCCCGGACCATGGAGCATATTACCCGGCGCCCGGCGTAGTAGATCACGCCGCCGCTCCCCTCGACCTCCAGCACGGAGCCGTCCTTGCGCCGGTAGCGTCGCTCCCCGACGTAGCAGTACTCCGGGTTCTCCAGCGTCCGGCGGATGTTGCGCTCCACGTTCTCCGGGGTGTCGTCGACGAGCTCGTAGATGCTCATCCCCCGCAGCTCCTCCTCGGTGTAGCCGAACATCCGCCGGAAGGCCCGGTTGGTGGCCACTATGCGCCTGGTCTCCGGGTCGTGCAGGAAGAGACCGTCGGCCGTCTGCTCTACGACCGCCCGGTAGCGCTCCTCGCTCTCCCGCAGCTCCTCCTCGGCCCGCTTGCGCTCCGTGATGTCGTGGGCGACGACGCACATGGCGTCCCGCCCGTCGTAGGAGATGACGCTGACGCTGACCTCCATGTAGGCCAGCGAGCCGTCCTTGCGCCGGTAGCGCCGCTCCCCCGGCGAGTGCCGCCTCAGGTTCGTTATCCTCCGGATGTTGCGGTCTACGCTCTGCCGGTCGTGGGCCACGATATCGTAGAGGGTCATCCCCCTCAGCTCCTCCTCGGTGTAGCCGAGCGTCCTGCGGAAGGCGGGGTTGGACTGCAGGATGCGCCGGGTCTCGAGGTCCACCAGCATGATGTTCTCCTGGGCCTGCTCGACGACGGAGCGGTAGAGCTCCTCGCTCTGCCGCAGCGCCTCCTCGGCCCGCTTGCGCCCGGTGATATCCTCCAGGGTCCCCTCGTAGCCTACGACCCTCCCCCCCTCGTCCCGGACGGCGCGCCCGGCGAGGGAGGCCCAGATCGTGCTCCCGTCCCGCCGCCGGAGCCTGAGCTCAAATCCGGAGACGGAGCCCCGCTCGCCCACCTGCCGCCGGAACTCGTCCCTGCGCCCGGGGTCGGCGTAGATCTCGGCGATGTTCCCCACGCGGGAGAGGAGCTCCTCCGGAGAGCCGTAGCCGAACATCCGGGCCATGGCGGGGTTGGCGGTGAGCAGCCTCCCCTCCGGGGTGCTCTGGAAGATGCCCTCCACCGCGTTCTCAAAGATGGAGCGGTACTTCCTCTCGGCCTCCTGCAGCGCCTCCCAGGCCCGCCGGGTCTCGGTGATGTCCTCGTGGATGAGGACGACCTCCTGGATCTCACCCTCCTCTCCCACCACGGGGTAGATAAAGGCCCGCACCCAGCGGTAGGGCACGGCGGAGACGCCGGGTATGGTCCGGTCCGGCTCGTACCTCACCGCAGGCACCACACAGGCCCGGCCCGCAAACCCCTCCCGGATGTAGGGCATCACCCCGCTCTCCAAGAGCTGGGGGTCCTCCAGGACGTTGTAGCCCGCGATCCGCTCCGGATCCACGCCCCACAGCCGCCGCCACGCCCGGTTGGCGCTCACCATCCGGCCGTCGGGGGAGAAGGTCTGTATGCTGAGCGGGGACTGCTCGAACATGAGCCGGTAGCGGCGCTCGGCCCGCCGCCGCTCCCGGCGTACCTCCGCCTCCCGCAGCTCCCGCTCGATGGCGGCGCCGAGGCGGGTGAGGTTGTCCTTCATGACGTAGTCGTGGGCACCCGCCTTCATGACCGCCGCCGCAGCCTCCTCGCCTATCTTGCCGGAGACGAGGATGAACGGCAGCTCGTCGACGAGCCCCCGGCGGCGCAGCAGCTCGAGCGCCGCGAAGGAGCTGAAGGCTGGCATGGAGTGGTCGGAGAGGACGATGTCCCACCGGCCCCGCCCGAGCGCCCGCTCCATGGCCTCTGCGGTGTACACCAGCTCGTGCTCGGGCTCATACCCGGCCCGGCGCAGCACCCGGAGGAGCAGCAGCGCGTCGTCCTCGGAGTCCTCCACGAGAAGCACCCTGAGCGGCCTGCGCCCCGAACCGAACACCTTTTCCGCCTCCGGACCCGCCCGCAGACCCCCTGCCAGAAGAAATACTCGCAGAAGAGCGGCGCCCTCGCCGGGAAGCCGCGCTCGCCCCCGCATTCTACCCCTCCCCCCGGCGGCGCTCAACGGCGATCCCGGACAACCCTCCCCCACATCTGGTGCGCCGAGGATGGAGATCATCTAGATGAGCCGAAAATACGCAGTTTGAGCGATGCGGAACGTGGTTCCGGAGGGGATAATCAGGGTGTCAAGCGGGCCGGCCGCCTATCTCCCCCCTCCTATCTATACAGGCCGGCCCGTTCTTCCTCTCTCCTCTCTGGCCGGAGGGGCAAAATCACTCAAATGGATGATGCGCGGGACGCCGGGTGAGGCTATGCTGGGTGGCGGCCTTACGCCGGGCACAGGAGCCCCCGAAAGAAAGGAGCGGCGAGGGCGGCCGCGCAAAAGATGCGGATGGTGGACCAAGAGTACATCCGGGACAAGGTGATCCTTCTGGTCGAGGACAACCCCGACGACCAGCTGCTCACCATCCGGGCGCTCAAGAAGCACAACGTGATGAACGAGGTGGTCATCGTCAACGACGGCGCGGAGGCCCTGGACTACCTGTTCGGCACCGGCGCCTACGCCGGACGGGACACGAGCGTGATGCCGCAGCTGGTTCTCCTGGACCT
>JADDKG010000141.1 GCA_020253895.1 Rubrobacter sp. | reverse complement strand
GACATCTCCTTCGCCAAGCTCAGAAGAAGCCCCTACACCGCGGGCCTGGAGGCCCTCCTCTCGGCGTGCTGGCAGTTCAGGGCGCTCGGCAGCGCCGGCATCCGGGGCGCCTGGCTGGCCTCAGGATACCTGGACGTCTCGGTGGGCACCAACAACACCTTATGGGACTACGCCACCACCACCCTTCTGGTCGCCGAGGCCGGGGGCAGGGTGACCGACCTCTCTGGCAAACCCTGGACCCTCTCCTCCGAAACCCTCGTCGCCACCAACGGCCTGGTGCACGAGGAGGTTCTGGAAAGGCTCGGGGAGGGCCGCTAGTCCTCGAAGACCCAGCTGTCGAAGGCGTCGCCGCCGGGGAAGCCGCTTCCGGGCTGCTGCGGTGGAGGTGCTGGCTGGGGAGCGGGCTGTGGGGCGGGTGCCGGCTGTGGCGCAGGCTGCGGGGCGGGTGCCGGCTGGGGGGCGGGGGTGGGAGGGGGCGTCTCCCGGTTGCCGGGTGGCCTGGCAGGGGGACGCGGCTCCTCGTTGCGGGGGGTCCTGGGCCCCTCGTCGTCCCTCTCGGGTCTTCCCCCGAGCACGCCGTCCAGCAGGTCCTCGAGGAGGCCCGTGGTCTCCTCTCCCGTAGTCTCCTCGTCACCGGTGGTCTCCAGCAGGCTCGCGTTCTTCACCCGCAGGTCGAGGTCCGGGCTCGGCACATCGAACTGCTCGACCTCGAAGTACTGGACCGCCCCTTGCATGTACAGCGACCAAATGTCCAGCGGGAAGTTCTCGCCGTTGATCTCCGAGTAGCCCCGGATGTTCACCATCGGGCGCCGCTCGCCCGGGTACCCGACCCAGACGCTCGTGGCAAGCTGCGGGATGTAGCCCACGTACCACGCGTCGGCGAACTCCTCCGTGGTCCCCGTCTTGCCCGCCGAGGGGCGTCCGATCTCGGCGTCCAGGTTGTGGAACTGGCTCGCCGTCCCCCGTTCCACCACGGCCCGCAGGGTCTCGGTCACCACCGCGGCCTCGTCCCGGCTCAGCACCCGCTCGCCCTCGGGCTCGTGCTCCTCCAGAACCACCTCCCGGCCGTTCTCCTCGGTGGTGACCTTCTCGATCAGGTAGGGCTCCATGTGCACCCCGCCGTTGGCAAACGTCGAGTAGGCCGAGGCCATCTCCAGCGGGCTCACCCCGTTGCCGAGCCCGCCGATGGCGGTCGAAGGGTAAGGCTCGAGCTTGCTCTTTATCCCCAACTCGTGGGCCATCTCCACCACGTTCTCCATCCCCAGGTCCATGGCGAGCTGCACGAAGACCGTGTTGTCCGACTGGGCGGTGGCCTCCTCCACCGTGATCGGGCCGCGGAAGATGTCCGCGTAGTTGGAGACCTCGTAGTAAGGCTCCGGAGATCCCGGGGGCATCGGGATGCGCAGCGGCTTGGAGACGTACACGCTCTGCGGCGAGTAGCCCTGGTCCACCATCTCCGCCAGGACGAACGGCTTGAAAGAGCTCCCCGGCTGCCGCCGCGCCTGGGTCGCCAGGTTGAACTTCAGCCGGTCGAAGTCCGAGCCGCCGACCATCGCCCGCACCGCCCCGGTGTTCGGGTCTATGGAGACCAGGGCCGCCGAGGGATCGCCGATCTCCGGGTCCACCACCGCCTCAACGGCACGCGAGGCCAGCTCCTGCAGGTCTGGGTCGAGGGTGGTGTAGATCTTCAGCCCCCCCTCGTAGACCATCTCGTCGCCGTACTCCCGGGCGAGCTCCTTGCGCACGGCGTCCAGGAAGTACTCGTTGTCGTTGCGCGGCTCGATCCGGCCGCGGCTGAGCTCTATGGGCGCCCTGACCGCCCGATCATGCTCCTCCCTGGTTATGTAGCCGTACTGGAGCATCTTGTCGAGCACCACGTTGCGCCGCTTTTTGGCGCTCTCGGGGTCCGTGAAGGGGTCGTAGGCGCTCGGGAGGTTGATGATCCCGGCCAGCAGCGCGGACTCGGGCAGGGTGAGATCCTCGGCGCTCTTGTCAAAGTACGTCCTCGCGGCAGCCTCGGCCCCGTAGGCCCCCCGCCCGAAGTACACGGTGTTCAGGTACTGCTCCAGGATCTCTTTTTTCGAGTGCTCCTTCTCGTACTGCCAGGCAAGGGCCGCCTCGCTGATCTTGCGCTGGAAGCTCGGGACGGCGCGCTGCTCCTGGGCTATGTAAGTATTCTTTATGAGCTGCTGGGTGATGGTGGAGCCACCCTCCTGGATGGACATGGTGGATATGTTGGTCCGGGCGGCCCGCAGGATGGCCTGGAAGTCCACCCCACGGTGCTGGTAGAACCGGTGGTCCTCGATGGCGACCACCGCGTTCTGCAGGCTCTCGTCTATCTCGCCGAGCTCGACGACGAAGCGGTTCTGTACCCCGTAGAGCTCGTCTACGACGTTGCCCTCAGCGTCGTAGACCACGGAGGTCTGGGCAAGCTCGATGGAGCTGTAGTCGTCGAGGTCGGGGAGGTCATCGGCCAGAGCGTAGTAGGCGTAGGAGAAGCTGGCCAGAAGCCCAGCGACGCTGAGTGCCGCTATCCCCCCAAGAACCAGCAGGACGGCTCTGACGCGCGCCCAGAGACCGGACCTCTTCCGCATCCGCCGGCGCCGCCGGCTCATCCTGACCAGGCTACCGCTATGCATGGAACGGCTATTATATCTCAGTGCGGTTCCCGCTCCCCGCAAAGGAGGTCACACCATAGACCGCAAAGAGATACCGGCGCTAACCGGAAACGACTACGCCTACCTGAACAGCGGGGCGAGCGGCCCACCCTCCCGGCGGGTTCTTGCGGCGGCGCGCGCGGCCGACGAGCTGTGCTGCGGCCCGGCCTACCTGGAGGGGCCTGGCTTCTTCGCCCGCTGCGCGGGCTTCGCCGAGAGAGCCCGCGAGGAGACGGCCCGCCTGCTGGGCGTCTCCCCCGAGGACATAGCCCTTACCATGAACACCACCCACGGGATCAACCTGGGGCTCGGGGCGCTGGACTGGAAGGCGGGCGACGAGGTGATCTCGGCGACCACCGAGCACCCCGGCTGCCTGGTCCCGTTACACGGCCTCCGGGAGCGCTACGGGGTGCGGCTGCGGCTGCTTGATCCCCCGCTCACCCCCGGCAGGGTGGAGGCGGCAATGACCCCTAAGACCCGGCTGGTGGCCCTCTCCCACGTGGACTGGACCACCGGGGAGGTGGTGCCGGTGGAGGAGATCTCGGCCGCCGCCCGCCGCCGGGGCGCCTTCACCCTGGTGGACGGGGCCCAGTCGGTGGGTGCGATCCCGGTAAACCTCCCGGAGACCGGGGCGGACTTCTACGCCTTCACCGGGCACAAGTGGCTGCTCGGCCCGGAGGGGATGGGCGGGCTCTACGTCCGGCCCGGCCTCAACCTCCCGAGCTCCAACCTGGGCTACCTCTCGGTGGAGGACCCGGCTTCCTTCCGCCCGGAGGGCGGCTACCGGCTGCACCCCGGGGCGCGGCGCTTCGAGTCCTCCACCATGAGCCCGTCGCTTGCGGCTGGCTTAGCGGAGGCCGCCCGGGCGGCCGCGGAGCGAGGCGCGGACCTCTTCGAAGGCATCCGGAGGCGGGCCGGGATGCTGGCCGGGATGCTGGCAAAGCTCCCCAACGTCCGGCTGCGCACCCCGCTTCCGGTAGCCTCCGGGCTGGTGAGCTTCGAGGTTGAGGGCGTGAGAGCGGACGAGGCGGTGGCCCGGCTGCTGGAGCGGCACTTCGTCGTCCGGCG
>JADDKG010000140.1 GCA_020253895.1 Rubrobacter sp. | reverse complement strand
TTAAGATGGTCTACGACGAGATACCGGAGGACTAGCGGGCTCTCTCTACGCCCGCAGCCGGTGGGCGTGGAGCTCGCGGTAGTACGGCAGGCAGTGCTCGTAGGCCCCGCGCAGCCCATCTGGCAGCGGGGCCTCCTCCTGCGGGATCTCCTCTATCCCGGTGCTCTGCTGGGCCTCGGTGTGCCACTCCTCCCACCGGCGCCACTCGGGGACCTCGCGCGGCTCCCAGGAGAGGGCTTCGGGGTCGAACGGGATCCCCAGGGCGTCGCAGTAGGCCCTGACCGTGGCTCCGGCGTCGGAGGAGAGGTCGTGGGCGTCCACGATGACCGGCTCCTCCTGCCCGGCCTCCACGGCCAGGCGCCAGAGGCGGTGGAGCTGCTCGAAGCCCGTCTCCTCCAGCGTGAAGTCCGGCCACATCCTGTGCAGCGAGGAGAGCACCTGGCTCGGCTCCCGGATGATGAACGTGTTGGTGAAGCGGGAGACGAAGTCCAGGTCCATGATGGGGGAGACGTGGTAGGCCATATCCTTGATGAAGACCGGGCGGTCGTGCGGGGCGAGTAGCTTCTCGAGGATCGCCGCGTAGCGGTGCTCCTCCCTGGGCGTCTCGCCGGCGAACCTCTGGCTCCTGCGCTCCGGACCGAAGTAGTAGGCGGCCGAGAAGGGCTCGTGGAAGACCTCGAAGTCCTCCCGTTCCACGAAGACCCGCTCGAAAGCCGTGGACACCGAGCGGGGGACCGCCCAGAGGGCCAGGGGTCTTTCCTGCGGCTCCACGCTAGCCGGAGATGAGCTTCGCCAGCCGGTCGCGCACCGCTTCTATCGGGATGCGCTCCTGCTCCATGGTGTCCCGGTCGCGGATGGTCACCTTCTTGTCCTCCAGGGTGTCGAAGTCCACCGTCACGCAGAAGGGGGTGCCAGCCTCGTCCTGGCGGCGGTAGCGACGTCCGATCGAGCCCGAGTCGTCGTAGAAGATCCTGTAGTCGCCCTTCAGGTCATCGTAGAGCCTCCTGGCCACCGCCGAGACCGGCTCCTTCTTGGTGAGCGGGAAGACCGCCGCCTTGGTGGGGGCGACCCGCGGGTGCAGCCGCAGCACGGTGCGGCGCTCGCCGCGGACCTCCTCCTCGTGGTAGGCGTCGACCAGCAGGGCCAGGAGGATCCTGTCCACCCCGGCCGCCGGCTCTATGACGTAGGGGATGTAGCTCTCGTTCTTCGCCTGGTCGAAGTACTCCAGCCTCTCCCCCGAGTACTCCGAGTGGCGCCGCAGGTCGTAGTCCGTGCGGTTGGCGATGCCCTCCAGCTCCGACCAGCCGGCGAAGGGGAAGTTGTACTCGATGTCCACCGTCCGCTTGGAGTAGTGGGAGAGCTTCTCCTTGGGGTGCTCGTAGAGCCGCAGGTTTTCCGGGCGAATGCCCAGATGGGTGTACCACCTGTAGCGCTCCTCGATCCAGTACTCATGCCACTCCTCGTCGGTGCCCGGCTCCACAAAGAACTCCATCTCCATCTGCTCGAACTCTCGGGTGCGGAAGATGAAGTTGCCCGGCGTGATCTCGTTCCTGAACGACTTGCCGATCTGGGCTATCCCGAAGGGGACCTTGACCCGGCTGGTCTGCAGGACGTTCTTGAAGTTCACGAAGATGCCCTGGGCCGTCTCGGGCCTGAGGTAGGCGAGGTTCTCCGGGCTCTTGACCGGGCCGGTGTAGGTCTCGAACATCAGGTTGAACGGACGGACCTCTGTGAAGTCCCGCCCCCCGTCCACCGGGTCCTTTATCCGAGGGTCCTCCCGGATGAGGCGCGTCATCTCCTCGGGGCTCATGCCCTCGGCGTCGATGCCGGTGGCCTCCTCGATGAGGTGGTCGGCCCGGTAGCGGCGCCCGCTCGTGCGGCTCTCGACGAGCATGTCGTTGAAGGTCTCGACGTGCCCGGAGGCCTCCCATACCTTGGGGTGCATGATGATGGCAGCATCGATGCCCACCACGTCGTCGCGGGTGTAGACCATGCTGCGCCACCACTCCTCGCGGATGTTCCGCTTCATCTCGACGCCCAGGGGCCCGTAGTCGTAGGAGGAGCGGATGCCGCCGTAGATCTCGGAGCTCTGGTAGACGAAGCCCCTCCTCTTGCAGAACGAGACTATCTTCTCCATCGAAACCGTCTGCGACACGAAGCCCTCCGGACGCTCGGGAGCCGCTGCAACAACTCTCTTCAGGGTCCAGAGAGTATATCTCAGCGGTTGGGATGATTTGAACCGGGAGGGGAGCGCTCTACGGTATAATCCCGCGCATGGAGATCCTCTTCCCAGCAGGCATCGCCGCCGGGCTGGCCGCCGCGGCGGGGCTGAGGGCCTTCCTGCCGCTCGCGGTGGCCGCCCTCTTCGCCCAGCTCGGCCTTCTCGGGCTCTCCGGTCCGCCGGAGGAGTACCTCTCGGGGTGGGCCTCCGTCGGGGTTCTGTCGGCGCTGGCGGTGCTGGAGGTGGCGCTGGAGAAGGTGCGGGGGCTCTACCGGGTGCTGAACGCCGTGCAGGTTCCCGTGCGGGCCGCTTCGGGGGCGGTGCTCTTCTACGCTGTCGTGGAGCCCGGGGTCTTGGGTTGGCTCGTGGCCGGGGCCCTCGTGGCCGGAGCGGTGGCCCTCATGAGGGCGTGGTTGCGGCCCCCGGCGGCGGAGGCGGCTGCCGGGGTGAGCCCGTGGTTCATGAGCGCCGCCGAGGACGTGGTTTCCCTCGTTAGTGGGGTGGTGGCGGTCTTCGTGCCGTTTGTCCCGCTGCTGCTGGTGGCGTTCCTGCTCCTCTTCTTCTACCGGGTGAGGCGGAGGAGGAGCAGGAAATACGGGGGGCTGCGGATCCTGGGCGACTAGTCCCCCGGAAGGGGTGTTTTCTGTGGAAGAGCGGGAGATCACCATAGTCAAGGGGAAGAGGAGCACCCCCTTCTCGCGCGGCATCCTTGCCCAGACGCTCTCGCAGGCCGGGGCCAAGCCCGAGCTGGCCCACCGGATAGCCAGCGAGGTGCGGGCCGAGCTTCTGGCCGAGCAGCGCTACACGGTCGAGGAGGAGGAGGTCCTCGCCCGGGTGCGCGACAAGCTCATCAAAAAGGACGCCCTGGTCGTGGAGCGGCTGGACAAGTGGCGCATCCTGCGCGAGTCCACCGAGCCCATCGTGGTGCTTATCGGGGGGGCGACGGGGGTGGGCACCAGCACCCTTGCGGCCGACGTGGCCCGGCGGCTCAACATCCAGAGCGTGATCGGCACGGACTCCATCCGCGAGGTGCTGCGGCACGCCATAAGCCCGGATCTGGTCCCCGCCCTGCACAAGAGCTCCTACGCCATAAAGCCGGAGGACATCAGGATCCCTGTAAAGGAGGAGAACACCACCCTCTACGGCTTCAGGATCCAGGCCTCCCAGGTGGCGGTGGGGGTGGAGGCCATAGTGGACCGCGGCCTGAAGGAGGGGACCAACCTGGTGATAGAGGGGGTCCACCTGGTCCCGGAGATCATCCTGGACCGCTACAGGGATCACCCGAACGTCTGCTCGCTGGTCGTCTACCTCTCGGACGAGGCGGCGCACCGCTCGCGCTTCTACATCCGGGCGCTGGGCACCGCTATGCGCCGCCCGGCGGAGGAGTACATCGCACACTTCAGGGAGATCCGCCAGATCCACGACTACATCGTGGAGAGCGCCCGCAGGATGGGGGTGCACACGGTGGAGAACTTCTCCATAGAGAACTCTTCGGACGCGGCGGTCGAGATAGTCGCCAACCGGGTCTCGGGGATCGCCGAGAAGGCGGCCCGGCGCCCCTCCTCGCTGCTGCTGGACGCGGGTGTCCGCGGCGGCTGAATGTCCTTCCGGGCCTTTAACCGCGACCGGCGCTACAATACCCAGAGGTTTCATGGAGGTGCCAGAAGGTTTGCCTGACAAGCAGCGGGTGAGAAGCTTTATCCTCGGTGGCCTCGCCGGGCTCGCTGCCGGCATCCTGTTCGCCCCCCGGAGCGGCCGCGAGACCCGGGGCACCCTGGCGGACAGGATCTGGGAGGTTCGGGAGCGGGGACGCGAGCGGTACCTGGAGGCTCAGGAGCGCCTGCGGGAGCGGAGGGCCCGGGAGGAGGCTCCTCCGCGGGCTTCCGGAGAGGACCTCCCCCGGAGGGACCCCAGGGCCGATGAGCTGCGGGCCCGGGTGCGTGAGCTCCGGGAGAGGCTGCGCGAGCGCCCGGAGGAGCCGCGGGACCTGGGCGGCGGAGAGGGCGGGGGGCCGGCGTGAGGCCGACCTCCTTCGTCCCGCTGATCCACCAGATAACCCCCGGGGAGGCCGGGGAGATCCCGGGCCTCGGGGCGGTGGTCTCCTACTGGACGGAGGACGCAGCGGGTCCCCGGGAGTGGTTCGAGGAGGTGCTCGGCTGCTGGGGGCCCGCCGGGTTCGTCATCCGGCGGGGGGAGGAGGTGCAGGGCTTCGTGGTGTATGGCCCGCGGGAGTACCTGCCGCTGGCCGGGCGCTACCCGCTTCCCGTGCAGGAGGATGCGGTCCTGCTCGCCTACGCGTCGGGCGACCAACGGACCCGCCGCCGCCTGATCCTGCGGATGCTCAGGGATCTTCGCCAGCGCGGGGTGGGCCGGGTGGAGGCCATAGCCAGCGACGCCGGGACCCGCTTCCACGTGCCCACCCGGCTTCTGGCCGAGAGCGGCTGGCGCCCGGTGCGCCGCTGCTGGTGCCGGGGCGGGTTCTACACCCTGGCCAGGGTGGACCTGGAGAGCACCGTGGAGGTCGCCGAGCTGGCGCGCGGCCTGCTCGGGCGGGTAAGGCTCCCCGCGCTTAAAGGCCCCGCTCCCGTACCCGGGCTCTTCAGCCGGGCGGCAGGATCGCGGTCTTGACCTGCGGGGGCTCTCCGGCCGCGGTTGCCGTTACCTCCACGATCTTCCTGGGCTGCTCGGGGAGGGCCTCGTCCGGCGGGGCGAACGGTGAGAGATCCAGCTCCACGGTGATGCGGGCGGTTTCTTTGGGGGAGAGCGCGCCTATCTCCTCCCTGTAGCTGCGGCGCTCCTTGATGGCGGTGTTCTCGGAGGAGACCTCCACCCGGACCTCCACGTCCTTGAGCGTTCTGCCGGAGGCGTTCCTGATCCCCACCCTCAGCCGCTGGCCCTCGCGCTCCTTCAGGGAGGCCAGCTCCTCCTTGCTGATCGCTATCCCGAGGTCCTCCGCCGGTGCGGGGGAGCTCCGGCGGGGCTCCAGGCTCTGCTCCCCGCTGTAGGACCTCGCGCTCATGTTGGCCAGCAGGAGAAACATCCCGGCCGCCGCCAGAAAGGAGAAGGCGGTCGCGGATGCCCACACCAGCACGCCCCTCACCGCCCGGCCTCCCCGGAGGGCAGCGGCACCTCGTACAGGTTGTAGAACTCCCGCAGCAGGGCCTCTGCCGGGGCGCTCTCCACCCGTGGTCCGGAGAAGACCCCGCGGGCGACGATCGCCACGCTCCTCCCGTCTGGGGCCCAGGCCAGATCCTCGGGGCCGGACTTTATCTCCATCCCCTCGTTCTTCGTGGCGGCCCGCAGCTCGCCCGTCCGCAGGTCGAGCACGTACAGGTTGGCGGGCGAGTTGGGGTGCAGGCGGCCGACGATGGCCAGGCGCCTGCCGTCGGGGGAGGCCTGGATCCCGGAGGCTGCGAAGTCCATGCCCACGTCCGGGTCCAGTTCGGGATGGTTCGAGCCCGGGGGTATCCGGTAGAGCCCGTAGAGGCCCGGGCTCTCCTGCTTCGGGGCCGCCTCGGACTTGGCCACGAAGTAGATCCCCCTGCTGGTCCACTGCGGGGCGCCGAGCACCTTGAGGCCGCTCTCGAGGCGTGCAACCCGTTCGAGCACCCTGCTCCTAAGGTCGAAGGCGTAGATGACCGGAGTGGCCTCCTCACCCGGCTGGATGCTCGCCAGCAGGGCGAGCCGTCCGTCGGGTGAGACGGAGATCCCGGTTACCCGGCCCGGGATGCGCACCCCCGTGTAGGGGACGAGCGGGCCCTCCAGCGAGAGGGCCAGGGTGCTGCGGGAGGGACTGCG
>JADDKG010000014.1 GCA_020253895.1 Rubrobacter sp. | reverse complement strand
CCGGGAGCCTGGAGGTTGGGAAGTGGGCGGATCTCGCTGTCGTCGAGGTCTTGCCCGGGGAGGGGGCGGACCCTGCCCGGGAGGTGCTGGAGGCCGCGGCGGGGGGCGGGGTGGTGGCCACCGCGGTCGGCGGGCGCTTTCTTTACGACCGGAGCGGGGCCTGAGCATCTCTCTGCGGCGACCCGTCCGGCTCCTTGATATACAATCAGGCCGTTATGATGATCAACCGCGAGAGGATCAGCTTCTGGGCGCGGCTGTTCGCCATCGGGCTCTCGGTGATCTTCATCGGGTCCTTCGTCCTGTTCGGGATAGGCTCCAACGTCACCTACAACATCTTCGACCTAATCGGTGGGCAGGACCAGCAGCAGGCGCAGCCCTCCTCCGGCGGGCTTGAGGACCAGATAGCCCGCGCCGAGCGGCAGGTGGAGGAGAACCCGGGCGATGCGGAGGCGGTCACCAGGCTCGCCGCGCTCTACTACCAGGCGGGCAGGCTGGACGACGCCGCCCGGGTGCTGGAGCGGGGGCGCGAGCGCTCACCCAGGGACCCCGAGCTCGCCATGCTGCTCGGCCAGATCCGCGCCCAGCAGGCCGAGTCGGCCTCCGGGGAGAAGGAGCGGAAGGAGCTCTACGCGGAGGCGGCCCGGGCCTTCGCCGCGGCCGCGGAGCTCGAACCCAAGAACGAGCAGGCCTTCCTCTTTGCAGGCAACGCCTACGATGCCGCGGGCCATCCCGGGCAGGCCATAAAGTACTGGAACGGTTATCTGGAGCTCGAGCCCAAAGGGGAGCAGGCCGAGGCGGTGAAGGAGAGGATCTCCGCCCTCCTCCGCGGTGGCGAGGGAGGGGGGCCGTGATCCACAGCTCCCTCCCAGGGCGTATAATTACCGAGCGAGCGACACGACCGGCGGCTAGGCAGGAGGCACCATGATCCCGGCAAACTTCGGCGGAACCGAGCTGATAATCCTTCTGGTCATCATCCTCCTGCTCTTCGGGGCCAAGCGTATCCCGGAGCTCGCCCGGGGTCTCGGGACCGGGGTGAGGGAGTTCCGGAAGGGCACGAGCGGCGCCTACGAGGAGCTCGAGGACAAGAAGAAGGACGAGAAGGAGCGCAAGGAGGAGGCCGAGGCCTCCGGTGAGCGGGAGGAGCAGCAGGAGGCCCGCGCCTCCGGGGAGACCGGGCGCAAGCAGGGCTGAAGACGCCCCCTGATCCCTAGAGCCGGAGGTTCTCCCGCCGGATGGCACGTCTGCGCGCAACCCTCACCCGCCCGCGCGACGAGGCGCGGATGACCATAATCGAGCACCTGGACGAGCTGCGGTCCAGGATCATCAAGGTCGGGGTCGTGTTCGTGGCCGCGGCAGTGGTCGCGTGGTTCTTCAGGGAGGACATCTTCTACTTCCTGCTCGCCCCGGCCGAGGACTCGCTGCACGGCAGGCTGAACTTCACCTCGGTGACCGAGGCGGTCTTCGCCGACATCAAGCTCGCCCTCTACACCGCCTTCGTGTTCACCATCCCGGTCTTCCTCTACCAGGCGTGGGCCTTTGTGGCCCCTGCGGTGGGGGAGATGGGGCGGCTCTTCACCTACACCCTCATAGCCCTAGCCTCGTCCCTCTTCATCGCGGGGGTGGCGTTCGGCTACTTCGTGGTGCTCCCGATCGGGGTGAACTTCCTGCTTGAGTGGGATCCCGAGCGGTACAACGCCTTAATCACCTCCGACAGGTACATGGCCTTCGTCACCCGCTTCCTCCTGGCCTTCGGGATAGTCTTCGAGCTCCCGGCGGCCACATACGTGGGGGCCAAGCTGGAGCTCATAAACGCCCCCCTGCTCCGGAAGTACCGCAAGCACGCCATCGTGGTAAACGCCCTGCTCGCCGCCGGGCTCACCCCGGGGCAGGACCCGTTCAGCATGATCCTGATGGCCCTGCCGATGATCCTGATGTACGAGCTCTCGATCATCATCGCCCGCTACGTGAACCCGGTCTCCGACCTTCCGGAACCGCTGGATGAGGAGGACTACGGGGGCGGGGAGGACGGCCGCCCGCCGGAGCGGGTCGGGGAGCGGGACCTCTAGCCGAGCAGGACCCCCAGGCTGTAGAGAACCCCGAAGATCAGGTGCAGCCCGGCGGTACGCTTGACCACAGCGTCCAGGCGCGCGGGCTCCGTGGAGGAGGCTATCCCCCGCCAGAGAGGGCGGGCCAGGGGGAGGCTCAGCAGGGCCACCAGGCAGGCCGCGGGGACGACCCCGGCCAGGATCAGGGCCAGCGCCGAGAGGTAGGCCTCGGCCAGCAGGCCCCGGTAGACCAGTATGCCGCCGCGCCTCCCCAGGACGATGGGCAGCGTCCTGCGCCCCCCGCGCCGGTCCGAGTCCAGGTCGCGGATGTTGTTCGCCAGGAGGATCGCGGCCACCAGCCCGCCGATGGGCAGGGCGGCCAGCGCGACGTGGGCGGGGAAGCTGCTCGCGGTCTGGACCGCGTAGGAGATCACCACGATCAGGACCCCCATAAACAGGAACACCGCCGCCTCGCTCAGCGCGGTGTAGGCGATGGGCCGGGGGCCCGCGGAGTAGACGTAGCCCCCAAGGGCGCTCAGGCAGCCGAGCACGAGGATCGGCCAGCCCCCCACGTAGACCAGGTACAGCCCCAAAAACAGCGCCGCCGTGTAGCAGGCCAGCGCCCCGAGCAGCACGGCGCGGGCCCCCACCCGGCCGTGGACTATGGAGCCCGCGATGCCGACCGCCTCTGCGGTGTCCAGGCCGCGCCGCTCGTCGTAGAACTCGTTGAACATGTTGGTGGCGGCCTGGATCAGGATGCTCGCCAGAAGCATCGCCGCGAACGGCCCCCACGAGAAGCTCCCGTCCTCGTGGGCCAGGGCGCCGCCCAGCAGCACCGGCACCGCGGAGGCGGTGAGGCTGAACGGCCGCGTCAGGCGGAACCACTCGGCCACGGTCCCCTTGCGGCGCCTTCTCTTTCCGGTGTGCCCCGTGCCGGTCATCTCTCTGCGGGAGATTCTGTAGCGGCGGCGCATGTTT
>JADDKG010000139.1 GCA_020253895.1 Rubrobacter sp. | reverse complement strand
TTCACGTCAACCACCACTACGGTCACGTTGTCAGTGCCCCCCGCCTCGAGCGCCGCCTCCAAAAGGCGCCGGGCCGGGGTCTCTGGGTCCTCCCTGTAGCGGTCGAGGATCTCCGAGATCCTCTCCTCCGGCACCATGTCCGAGAGCCCGTCGGAGCACAGCACGAGCCTGTCCCCGGGTTCCACGGGGAGCACCGCGGTGTCCACGTTGACGTTCTCCTCGGCCCCGAGCGCCCGGGTAATGAGGTTTCGCTGGGGGTGCTCGGCGGCCTCTGCCCGGCTGAGATCCCCGCTGCGCACCAGCTCGGCCACCAGCGAGTGGTCCTCTGTAACGGGGCGCAGGGAGCTCCCCCGCATAAGGTAGGCCCGGGAGTCGCCCACGTGGGCCACCTCGGCCACCGGCCTGCCGTCCCGCTGGCCGAACCGGGCTGCCACGACGGTGGTCCCCATCCCGGCGAAGCGCTCGTCCCCCCGGGCGGTGGCCCGTATCCGGCGGTTGGCCTCCTTGAGGGCCTCCTCGAAGGAGTCGCGGGGGTCCATCCGCTTGAGCACCTCTATGGCGATGGAGCTCGCCACCTCCCCGGCCTCGAAGCCGCCTACCCCGTCGGCCACCGCGAAGAGCGTCTCGTCCCTCCCCTCGCCGACCAGCAGGGCGTCCTCGTTGTTCTGCCGGACCCTGCCCGCATCCGTGATCCCGAAGGGCTCCAGGAAGAACACCGCAGCCACCCCTACTCCAGGTACCTGAAGGTCGTGGAGCCCACCCTCACCCGGTCCCCGTCCCGCAGGGGCGTGGCCCCGACGGTCTTCTTGCCGTTGACGAAGGTCCCGTTGGTCGAGCCGAGGTCCTCGACGTAGAGCAGCCCGCCGTGGCGGGTGAGCCTGGCGTGGCGCCCCGAGACGTAGTCGTCGCTCTTGAGCACGATGTCGCTGGCAGAGGAGCGCCCGATGGTGGTGGTCCCGTTCCCGATGGGGAACTCGGTCCCGGGGGCCAGCACCTCGGACTCCTCGACCATCAGCTCCGAGACGCCCCGTTTGGGGGCCCGCTCCTCCTTCCTGGGGGCGCCGGGCTGGAAGGGCTCGTCGTCGGGGATGCTCCTCAGGTCGCCCACCCCGCGGCGTACCACCGCGTAGACGAAGGCGAAGAGCAGGAGCAACAGGAGGGCCTTTGCCGCCAGTAGCGGCACCTGCAGCTCCAGCATGCGTTTAGCCTCTCCCGTAGCTCCGGCCGCCCTGCGGCGTCTCCTCCGGGGCCTCTATGCGCCGGACAAAGCGCGCCGTGGTCTGCCCGAAGGTCAGCTCGTCGCCGCTCTCTATCCGCTCGCGGTCTATGGGCACCCCGTCGAGGAGCGTGCCGTTTGTGGAGCCGAGGTCCTCTATGACGAAGCCGTTCTCGGCCCGCAGTATCCGGGCGTGCCTCCGGGAGACGTTGGGGTCCGGGAGGACGATGTCGTTCTCCTGCGAGCGGCCCACGGTCCACGGTCCCCGGCCCTCGAGCGGGTAGGAACGACCGTCAACGACGAGCTCCACCACCTCCCGGGCCAGCCCGTGGCGCCGGGCGTCCTCGGGGGAGATCGCCGCCGTGCCCTCGCCAATGGCCCCGCGGCCCGTCTCCTGGGTGCGGAAGATCCGGGTCTGCCCCGAGGTATCCGAAGGGGCGCCCCTCTCCCGGGGCCCGTCACCGCCGGTTAGCTTGGCGGTCACACCGAACTCGCCGAAGCGGAGGCTCTCCTCGACGACGAAGCGGACCTTCGGCGGGGTCATGAGGTGGTAGCCCTTGTTCTCGGCGTGGGTGGAGGCGTACTGGATGAGTTCCTCCTTGAGGGAGTCCTCGTAGGCCGAGATCGCCTCGGCGTCCTCCTTGGAGAGGTGGATGGTGAAGTCGTTCGGCGCGTAGGTGCGGGAGATGCTGACCATCCGGCCCTCGTCCATCTGTTTGGTGAGCCCCTTGGCGATCTCAACCGGGTGTATCCTGCGCCGGAAGGCCCGCCCGAAGACCCCCTCCACGAGGGACTCCATCCTCTTCTCGATGTGCTTCAGGATGCCCAAGGAGAAGACCTAACCACGCGCCCTCGCAACGAGATACCGCAACACAGCGTACATTATAGCCGCCAGCAGCAGGGATATCACAGCATCGACCCTGAGCGCCGGGGTGTCGGAGACCGCGAGCACGTACCCCAAAGCCCCGCCGCCGACCGCAACCGCGAGCCCCACAAAGGGCCGCCCCAGGCGCTCCCCGACGGAGACTGCGGCGGCGGTCGCGGCCCACACGAGCCCCAGGAAGAGGGTTTCAGGGTAGAGCGTCAGCACCCGCTCCATCCACCCTACCACCTCCCCCGGGCCTATGTCCCGGGGCATCTTGCGGAACGGACCCCCAACAAAGGGGATGAGCCCGTCGCCCAGGGTGAGCTCGTAGAGGATCAGAAGCAGCGCCCCCGCGGCGGAGGAGAGGGCCGCCGCCACCGGGCGCATGAGCGCCCCTATCAGCAGCGGGAAACCGGCCCCGAGACCGGCCAGCGCCGCGGGCACGGCGAGCGCGGGCCCTAAAGGGAGCCTGTCCACCCCCCGCAGCAGGTAGCCGGCACCCGCGGCCCACAGCCCCCCGGTGGCCGGGACGAGCACCGCGAGGCCGAGCCCCGCCCCGCCCTGCAAGAGCGCCACCGCGAGCGCCACGATGATCCCGAGCGCCGCTAGCCGCGGCAGCAGGTAGCCGGCTACGCAGAGGCCCGCGGCGACCCCCGCTGCCTGGGCCCCGTTCATCAGCAGCAGGTCGCTGGCCAGCAGGTAGCCGAGGCCGGCGGCCAGCGCCCCGTTGGTCGCCCGCAGCCCCCGCTCGACCAGGCCTGGAGCCAGGCGTTCCTTGCCCCGCAGCCGGGTGGCGGCGGGGACCCGGACGGAGGCGGGGGAGGAGGCCCGCCGCCCGGTCAGCAGCCGGAGGGCCTCGCGGGCGCCTTGGGGCCTGTGGGCCGGGTTGGGGGAGGTGGCCCGGTTGACGAACTCCTGCAGCTGCGGCGGCGGCTCGTGGGGCAGCCGGGAGAGCAGGGTGCGGGCGGTGGCCCCGACGGCGTAGATGTCGGTGAGCTCCGTCGGGTCGGCGCCGTCCAGGATCTCCGGGGCTATGTAGCCCGGGGTGCCCACGGCGAAGCCCACCCGGGTCAGCCGGGTGTCCCCGGCCCGGTAGGCGACCCCGAAGTCCGTGAGCTTTACCAGCCCGCTGCGGTCCACAAGGGCATTCTGGGGCTTTATGTCCCGGTGGATGATCCCCTGGGAGTGGGCGTAGTCCAGCGCCTCCAGGATCTGGGCCAGGGCGTCCACTATCTCGGCCGGTCCGTAGTAGCGGGCCGCCTCGTCCAGCGGCATCCCGTGGACGAACTCGGTCACCAGGTACACCTCGTGCTCGCCGGGGATCACCTCTATGGTCTCGACGATGTTGGGGTGGCGCAGCCCCTCGGCGATCTGACCCTCCCGCAGCGCCCGGGAGCGCTCGGCGGCGCTGTAGACCGGGATGACCTTTATCGCCACGTCGCGGCGCCCGAAGGGGGAACCGTCCGCGGGACGGGCCCGCCACACCGTCGCGAAGCCGCCGCGTCCGACCATCTCGGTCAGCACGTAGCGCTCCTGCCCCTCGATGTAGCGAGTCTCGGCCACGGCTCGAAGGTTACATTGTAAGCCATCGGGCCGCCGGGTGGCCGGTTAGCCCGATCGCCCTCCACCTGATACAATCTCACTCGATCGCGCAAGATCGCCCGTGGGCGAGTGGCGGAATTGGTAGACGC
>JADDKG010000138.1 GCA_020253895.1 Rubrobacter sp. | reverse complement strand
TCTTCCGCCGCAAGGCCCACGAGTTCAAGTACTCCCGCTACCGGCGCCACATCTGCGAAGAGCTCAACCCCTCGCTCGAGGTCCCCGGCGCGGTGATCGCCGGGCTGAACACCGCGCACGGCATCAGCCGCGGTTCTCTCACCCGGCGGCTGAAGGACCTCGGCGTGATAGGCCACGTCCGCCGGCAGGACGTGGAGCGGGTGCGCCGGCTGTTCGAGCAGGCCCCGGCCGGGTCGGCCCGGATCGTCATGCTCCACCACAACCCCATAAAGGGCCCCCTCTCCGGCCGCCACGGCCTGGCCAACACCGGCTGGGCGCTCGAGGCCCTCGCCACCATCGGGACCGAGCTGATCCTCTGCGGCCACGACCACCAGGAGGCGATCCACGCCATAGAGCGGACCTCCCCCGGAGGGCTCGTCATCTCCACCGCGGGCACCATCTCCAACCGGGTTCGCCCGGGACGCTCCTCCAGCTTTAACCTGGTGGACATCGAAGAGGAGAGCCTCAGGATCGTAACCTACACCTGGAGCCGCGACGCAAAGGACTTCCTCCCCTCCACCGAGAGGCTCTTCCCCCGACACCGCGGTACCGGACGGTATAATCTGGGCTCGATGCAAGATGATGGAAGGGATCTGGGCCATGTGGAGCAGACTGACCCGCGGCGGTGACGGCCTCCCCCGTGAGAAGGTGGACGCCGTCGTCCGGCTCATAGACCAGTACCTGGCCGAAGAGGCCACCCTCCGCAACCTGCAGTCCGACAAGCAGACCATACACCCCCGGGACCTCCCGCCCGACAAACGGGAGGCCCTTATCCGGGAGATCTTCGAGATCCTCCGGGATACCAAGAAATAGCCGCCGGGAAGTGCGGCACCTCCTTTTTACCCACTTGTATAGGGTAGGGGGGTATAGTATATTGGGTGTGGTTGGAGTGAGATACGGGAGGCTTCCATGGGCGAGGCTGTGAGGAAGACGTCCTTCCGGGTGACCGGGATGAGCTGTGCGGCCTGTGCGAGCCGGGTGGAGAAGGCGCTCGGGCGGGTGCCGGGCGTGGTCGAGGCGAGCGTCAACCTGGCGACGGAGCGGGCAACCGTCGAGCACGGTCCAGAGGCCGGGATGGAGGAGCTGCGGCGGGCGGTGGAGGGTGCAGGGTACGGGGTAGCCCCCGGCGAGGAGTCCGGGGAGGAGAAAGAGCGGGAGTATCTGGGGCTCCGGAGGGATCTTCTGGTGGCCGGGGTGCTCACGGTGCCCATCGTCCTCGGGAGCCTGCCGCACATGCTCGGCCTTGGGGTGCCGGTGCCGATGGGGCTGCTCAACCTGGGGCTGCTCTTGCTCGCCACGCCGGTGCAGTTCTGGGCCGGGCGCCGGTTCTACCGGGGCGCCTGGGGGGCGCTCAGGCACGGCCAGGCCAACATGAACACGCTGGTCGCGCTGGGCACCAGCGCGGCGTACCTCTACAGCGCGGCGGCGACGCTGGTGCCGGGCCTCTTTGCCGGGCGGGCGGGGGTCTACTTCGACACCTCGGCCATCATCATAACCCTCATCCTGCTCGGGAGGCTGCTTGAGACCCGGGCCAGGGGGAGGACCAGCGAGGCCATCGAGCGTCTGGCGGGGATGCAGGCGAAGACGGCCCGCGTCGTCCGGGACGGGACGGAGAGGGACGTCCCCGTCGAGGAGGTGGTCCCCGGGGACACGGTCGTGGTCAGGCCGGGGGAGAGGATACCGGTCGACGGCGTCGTCGTCGGGGGAAGATCTGCGGTGGACGAGGCCATGATCACCGGGGAGAGCCTCCCGGCGGAGAAGGGTCCGGGCGACGAGGTGATCGGGGGGACCATCAACAGGACCGGCTCCTTCCGGTTCCGGGCCACCAAGGTCGGCAGGGATACGGCGCTCGCCCAGATCACGCGGATGGTCGAGGAGGCGCAGGGCTCCAAGGCCCCCATCCAGCGGCTCGCGGACAGGATCAGCGGCGTCTTCGTCCCCGCCGTGATGGCGGTGGCCGCCGCCACCTTCGCCGTCTGGTGGGCCTTCGGGCCCGAGCCGGCGTTCACCCACGCCCTGCTCAACATGGTCGCCGTGCTCATCATCGCCTGCCCGTGCGCCATGGGGCTCGCCACCCCCACCTCCATCATGGTCGGCACCGGCCGGGGAGCCGAGCGCGGCATCCTCATAAAGGGCGGGGAGACGCTGGAGGAGGCCCACAGGGTCGACACCGTCGTGCTGGACAAGACCGGCACCCTCACCAAGGGCCGGCCCCGCCTCACCGACGTGGTCCCCGCCGGCGGGCTCGGCGAGGAGGAGCTGCTGAGGCTCGCCGCGGCGGCCGAGAGCGCGAGCGAGCACCCGCTCGGTGAGGCCGTGGTGGCCGGCGCGCGGGAGCGGGGCCTCGCGCTCCCCTCCCCCGAGGACTTCGAGGCCCCCACCGGGCTCGGGGTCCGGGCCATCGTCGAGGGCCGGGCGGTGCTCGTGGGGAGCCGCAACCTCATGGAGGAGAGCGGGGTGCGGGAGAACGGGCTCGGGCCGCGCGCCGAGGCCCTCTCGCGGGAGGGCAAGACCCCCATCCTCGTCGCGGTCGACGGCCGGCCGGCCGGGCTCCTCGCCGTTGCGGACACCATAAAGGAGGAGGCCGGGGAGGCCGTGGGGATGCTCCACCGGATGGGGCTCGAGGTCGTCATGATGACCGGCGACGACCGGTACGCCGCCGAGGCCACAGCGAGAGAGCTCGGCATAGACCGGGTGCTCGCCGGGGTGCTGCCCCAGGACAAGGCCGCGGAGGTCAGGCGGCTCCAGCAGGAGGGCAAGAAGGTGGCGATGGTCGGGGACGGGATCAACGACGCCCCCGCGCTCGCCCAGGCCGACGTCGGGATCGCCATCGGCACCGGCACCGACGTGGCGTTGGAGGCGGCGGACATAACCCTCGTCGGCGGCGACGTGCGCGGGGTGGCGCGGGCTATAAGGCTCTCCAGGGCCACCATAAG
This sequence comes from Rubrobacter sp., assembly GCA_020253895.1. GTDB lineage: Bacteria > Actinomycetota > Rubrobacteria > Rubrobacterales > Rubrobacteraceae > Rubrobacter_B. The sequence continues at coordinate 787 of JADDKG010000138.1, read as the reverse complement.
GAACATCCGGCAGAACCTCTTCTGGGCTTTTGCCTACAACGTGGCCCTCATCCCGGTCGCCGCGGGGATCCTCTACCCCTTCTTCTCCGGCGGCACCGTCCCCGAGCCGCTGCGCCCCGTCCTCGGGGAGTACGGCTTCCTCAATCCGGTGCTCGCGGCGGCGGCGATGGCGCTCTCGTCGGTTACCGTGGTCGGCAACGCGCTGAGGCTCAGGAGGGCGAGGATAGGGTGATGGAACGGAGGCGACAGGCCCACGGGTACATAAAGGCCCGGGACAAAGAGAGGATACTCAACCGCCTGCGGCGGATCGAGGGCCAGGTGCGGGGCGTGCGGGGGATGGTCGAGCGGGAGGAGTACTGCGTGGACGTGCTCACCCAGATCTCCAGCACCGTCTCGGCGCTGGAGAAGGTGGGGCTTCTGCTGCTCAACGACCATGTCGAGCACTGCGTGAAGGAGTCCGTGGAGAAGGGCGAGGGCGCCGACGAGAAGATAGAGGAGCTGACGGCGGCCGTAGAGCGGTTTCTCAGGATATGAGGAGGCGAAAGGCATGAAGGAGATCACGCTAAACGTCGAGGGTATGAGCTGCGCCCACTGCAAGGCCGCAGTCGAGGGCGAGCTTGCGAGGCTCCCCGGCGTCGAGCGCGCGGACGCCGACGTCGAGAGGGGGACGGTCGAGGTCTCCTACGACGAGGCCAGGGTCTCCACCGCAGACCTCGAGCGCGCCGTCGAGGAGGCGGGCTACGCGGTGAGGCCGTAGGGCCCCCGGCGCGAGGAGAGGCGTGATGGA
>JADDKG010000137.1 GCA_020253895.1 Rubrobacter sp. | reverse complement strand
TGGGGCCGAGCGCCATCCGGTACGCCCGGCTGCAGCCCGCGCTGGAGGAGCTCGGCTACCGGGTCTCCGACCTCGGCAACGTGGAGTCCCCCATACCGGAGGCCGCCTCCGGCGGGAGCGGCAAGGCTTGGCGGCTGAGGGCCGTGAGGGAGGTCTGCTCCAGGGTGGCCCGCCGGGCGGCGGAGGCCGCCGGTCGGGGTATGCTGCCCGTGTTCCTCGGGGGGGACCACTCCATCTCCATCGGGACCGTGGCCGGGGTCCGCACCGCGGGCCGGACCGGGGTCCTGTGGGTCGACGCCCACGCGGACTTCAACACCTTCGAGACCTCGCCCTCCGGGAACATCCACGGGATGCCGCTTGCTGCTCTCACCGGCCGGGGGCACCCGGACCTGGTGGGCGTGGGGGGGGAGGGGGCGAGCGTCAGCCCGGAGGACGTGGTGCTCGTGGGGCTCAGGTCGGTGGACCGGGAGGAGAAGGACCTTCTGCGGGAAGCCGGGGTGCGGGTCTATACCATGAAAGACATAGACGCCTACGGCGTGGCCGCCGTAGTCCGCAGGGCCCTGGAGCACCTCTCTTCGCTGCCGCGGCTGCACCTCTCTTTGGACCTGGACGTGGTCGACCCGGAGATCGCGCCCGGGGTCGGCACCCCGGTGCGCGGCGGCCTCACCTACCGGGAGGCCCACCTGCTCATGGAGCTCGTCAACGAGGCCGGGGGCGTGACCTCGCTGGACGTGGTGGAGGTCAACCCCATCCTCGACAGCCGCAACCGGACCGCGGAGCTCGCCGTGGAGCTGGTGGCGAGCCTGATGGGGCGTCAGATCCTGGAGCTTCCCCGGCGGCCGCTCTAGCCCCGCCAGAAGGCCGGGGTGAGGATCACCAGCACCGTGAAGAGCTCCAGGCGGCCCAGGAGCATGAGCAGGCTCAGAACCAGCTTGGCCGTGGCGGGTAGCCCGGCGTAGAAGGCCGGGTCCCCGGCCGGTCCCGGCGCCGTGCCGGTGATGTTCAGGCAGGCGAAGGCTGACCCGAAGGCCGGGCCCAGCGGCACCTGGTGGAGCGCCATGAGCAGGGTTCCGGCCACCAGCGTGGCCACGTAGACGAAGAAGAAGCCCAGCAGGCTCGCGCGCAGCCGCTCGGGGACCACCTTCCGGCCGAGCTTCAGGGCGGTTACCGCCCGCGGGTGGACCATCCGGAAGGCGTCCTGGAGGGCGTTCTTGGAGAGCAGGAGGGCCCGCACCACCTTGATGCCGCCCGTCGTCGAGCCCGCGCATCCCCCTATGGCCATCAGCACCATCAGGAGGCCCTGGGAGAGCGGGTCCCAGGAGTCCCAGTCTGCGGTGCTGAAGCCGGTGCCGGTGGTGAGGCTCGCGCTCTGGAAGAGGGCCAGACGGAGGGCCGTGAGGGGCGAGTGCTGGTAGTCGAAGGCGTACAGGGAGGCGGTCATGATGGCCGTGGCCGAGAGGATCAGGGCGAGGTACGCCAGGTACTCGGCGTTGGTCAGCGCCTCCCTCAGCCGGCCCCGGACCGCCTGGAAGTACAGGGCGAAGTTGGTCCCGGAGAGGATCATGCCGGCGACGAGGACCATTTCCACGGCTACCGAGTCGAAGGCGGCTACGGAGCCCGGGCGGGTGGAGTAGCCGCCGGTGGCGACGGTGGTGAGCGCGTGGTTTGCCGCGTCGAACGGGCCCATGCCCGCCAAAAGCAGCGCCGCCGCGAGCCCCACGGTGAGCGTCGCGTAGACGTAGGCCAGCACCTTGGCCGTGTCCCGGATGCGGGGCGTCAGGCGCTCCACGATCGGGGTTGCGGCCTCGGCCGAGTACAGCTGGGCGGCCCCGAAGCCCACCAGCGGGGCGACGGCCACGAAGAGCACGACGATCCCGATCCCCCCGACCCACTGGCTCATGCTCCTCCAGAGCAGGAGGGAGGGGGGAGCGTTCTCGACGGTGGAGACGCCGGTGGTGGTAAAGCCCGCCATGGAGTTGAAGAAGGCCTCCACCGGGGACATGAGCCCCGAGAGGAGAAACGGGAGCGACCCTGCGGCGGCCACCGAGATCCAACCCAGCACCACCATCAGGAACACGTCGCGGATGGAGATGTAGGCGCTGCGCCCGCGGGAGAGGGCGAAGACCGCCCCTCCCGCCAGCAGGGCCGCCGCCGGCAACGCGAAGGCCGCCTGGTGCCCGTCCGCGACCAGGTAGGAGAAGGCCGCCGGGATCAGCATGGCTGCCCCGGTGGCGGCCACCACGGCCCCCAGCACGTTGGCTATCGCCCTAGGGTGCAAAGAGCCGCTCGACCCTCTCCACGGCGCTTTCTACGGCGAAGACGATCACGTCGTCCCCCGGCTCCAGAACGTCCCGGCCGGTGGGGATGAGGACCTCACCGTCCCGGATCACCGCCCCTATGATCGCCCCTTCGGGGAAGTCCACCTCCGCCAGCGGCCGCCCGGAGACCTTGCAACCCTGCGGCACCCGCAACTCTATCATCTCCGCCCCGCTCTCCAGCAGGGCGACGTTGACGACCTCACCCCGGCGCACGAAGCGCAGGATGGCCTCGGCGGCCAGAAGGCGGGGGGAGATGGTCAGGTCCACGCCCAGCGCGTCGGCCAGCGGGGCGAACTCTCCCTGGCTGATCCCGGCGATGGTCCGCCGGACGCCCAGCCTCCGGGCGTACATCGCCGCCAGAAGGTTGGCCCGGTCATCGCGGGTGACCGCCACGAACGCGTCGGCCTCGTCCACCCGCTCCTGCAGCAGGAAGTCCTCCGAGAGGGTGTCGGCGTGGAGCACGAAGCCCTTGCGCAGCTGCGAGGCTACGTACCGGGCCCGACGCTCGTCGCGCTCTATGACCTTGACGTCCATCCCGGCGTCCTCCAGCGCCAGCGCCAGCCGCAGCCCGATCCTCCCGCCGCCGTAGATCACGACCTCCCTCACGGGCGCGGTGTCGGCTCCGACCGCCTCCACCGCCTCGGAGACGGGACGGGCGGTAACGACGAGGACGTGGTCCCTGTGCTTGAGCACCGTGTCCCCTCTTGGGACGAGGGCCTTGCCGCCCCTGACCACCCCGACCACGAGGGTCTCCTCCGGGAGCCTCACCTCCCGCAGCGCCCGTCCCACCACCGGGGAGCCCTCCTCCAGGACGACCTCCGCCGCGGCCACCCGGTCTCCGGCGAAGGTGTCCACGTTCACCGCCCCCGGCACCAGCAGGGCGGTGCGGATGGCCGTTGCGGCCATCTGCTCGGTGTGGATGACGAAGTCTATGCCCAGGGTCTCCTGGGCGAAGGGCTCCTCCGGGTCGTAGTAGTCTGGGTTGTGCAGCCTGGCGGCCGTGAGCTCC
>JADDKG010000136.1 GCA_020253895.1 Rubrobacter sp. | reverse complement strand
TGCAGGCACAGCACACACCGCAGACACGCGCGCACCGTCCACCTGCAAACCCGGAACCCCGGTGGGGTTGCGGGTCCCCGAGGCATTTAACCCCTCCCAGTCGTTGGGGTCTGTGTGCCCGGTCCTCCTGGTCCCCGCGGTGGTGAGGTCCCGCAGGCAGTCCCCATCCTGCACCTCGGCCCCCGGCACGAGCCCCTCCGCCCGAGCATCCTGCAGCCGGCAGCTGCGGCTGTTACTCCCGGTGTCCTGCCCCTCGTCCGTAAGCTGGGCCCCCACTCCCCCGGTAGACCACGCTGCACACAGAAGGGCGGCCCAAACAGCAAGCATCACCAGTGCAATCCGGGTACACGGTATACATGGCAACCTGCTGCCCATTACCCAGAGCCTCATACTCTCCCGCCTCTCGTTCCTCCTTACCCTTCTGGTAGTCAAGGATATTGTAGGAGGAGCGGCGAGGCCCTACTATGTTGTGCAGAACAAATCTTGGGGTGGGATCTTGTGAGGAGACACAAACGATGAGGGGTTGGGAGGGTGCTGCGGACCTCTTGCGGCGGGCGGTGCTGGAGCCCGGGAGGCGGGCGCTTTGGGTGAGGCTTGCCCTGGAGGAGGCGGTACGGGCGGCCCCGGCGGCGGGGGCTCTGCTCGCGCGTCCGGACCCGGCAGGGGCGGAACGGTGGGTCATGGAGTATGCGGGGGCGGTGGCGGAGGAGACCCGCCGCTGGGCGGTGGGGCGGCTCGACGTGGCGGAGGAGGCGGCCTCCCGGGAGCTCTGGAGCGGTGCCCCGTGCCTGCCGGGCTCCCTCCCCAGGGTCTTCCGTCCCGCCGGTGGTGTATGGGTCCTTTGGGCGTTCGGCCCCGTTGACGAGGGTGGGGTAGGGCTCTTTGGGAGCGCGGTAGAGGAGCTGGTCGAGGCCGAGCGCCGGGAGCGGGAGCACCTCGGGGACGGGAGGCTTGAGGAGCTCGCGCCCGCCCTCAGGAGGGGGGACGAGGAGTGTCTGCCGGAGCTGCTCGAGCTCGTCCGGCGGGTGGCCCGGGCGGAGTTCGCCTACTGGGGCGGGGTACACGACGGGGTGGTGGACGTCAGGCGGCACGTAGGCGCCCGGAGCCCCGGCTTCGGCTTTGAGCTGCCCCTCGGGGAGGGGGTCGGTGGGCGGGCCTTCGCCGGAGGCCGCCCGCTGGAGGTAGCCGACTACCTCAACTGCCAGTACCGCTACCCGGGGGTGAGCGACACCACGGACAGCGAGGGGGTGCGCTCCGTGCTCGCCCTCCCGGTCGCCGGGCGGAAGGCGGGCTCCGGGGCGGTGCTCTACGCCGTCCGGCGCTCCGTCGCCCCCTTCTCCGGCGCCGAGCGGGCCCTGCTCACCCGTATCCGGGACGCCGTGGAGCCGGTGGGCGGCGGTGCGCCTCCCCGCCGGATGGCTGTCCCGGGGTCGGACGCGCTGCGCCTGCGGCGCGCCGGGCTCAGAAGGCTGCTTCTCGGCTCCGACCAGGTGCGGGAGGTGGAGGAGTGGCTGGAGGGGGTGCTCGGATGTCACGCCGTGCTCGTGGACGGCGGGGGGAGGCCGTACGCCTCGGGTAGCCTCGACCGGCTGGAGAGGCTCCGGCTCTCGGGGAGCCAGCCGCGCGCGCTCTCCCTTCCCGGCGGCCGGGGCTCGCTGCTGGTGTGGAGCGAGGGTGGGGCGCTCTCCGTCGAGGGGTGGCCCGACCTCATGGAGGATGTGCTCGCGGCATTCCAGGTGATCCTGGACCGGGCCGAGCGGGCGCACGAGCGGCTGAACAGCCGCCGGTCGCGGTGGCTGCGGGCCGTAGCCGCCGGGCAGACCGGAGAGGAGGCCCGCAGGGAGGGGCGGCGGCTGGGGCTGCCGGAGGAGGGCGGCGAGGTGTGGGCGTTCGCCTGGGAGCCGGGCCGGGTGGATGGCTCCCGGCTGCGGATGGTGGCCGACGAGGTGGCGCTGGACATGCTCGACGGGCCGTTTATCACGCTGGAGGAGGGGCTTGGGGCGGTGCTGGTGCGCGGGCGGCCGGCGCACCCGCCCTCCGCGGTCAGGGATGCCCTGCTGCGGCACTTCGGGCCCGCCCCGCTGTGGCTGGTGCACGGTGCGGGCTACGAGTCGCTGGAGGGTCTCAAGGAGGCGCTGGCGATGTCCCTACCCGCCGCGGAGGACCTGCGTGGCAGCCGCTCCGGCCCGTACGTCTGCGAGGTCCGGGGGCGGGGCCTGGACAGCCTGCTGGACAACCCCCGCCTCTCGGAGGAGCTGGCCGGGTTTGCCGGCCGCCTGCTGGAGCCCCTGCTGGAGCACGACGGGCGCCACGGCACCAGTCTGGCGGAGACGTTCTGCCTGGCGCTCACGCTGGGCTCCACCGAGGCCGCCGCCGGCCGCCTGTTTGTCCACCCGAACACCGTCCGCTACCGGCTGCGCCGGGCCCAGCGGCTGTTGGGCCGGGATCTCTCCGACCCCAAGGAGAGGACGGCACTGGGTCTGGCGGCGTTTGTGTGGCTCCGCAACAGGGACGGACGCATCCCCTCAGACGCGCTCCAGCGCGGCCTCCACAAAGCATAGCCGGTCGTTGCCCCAGAACATCTCCTCCCCGACAAAGAAGGTCGGGGTGCCGAAGACCCCGCGCCCCACGGCGTCCGCAGTGGCCTCGCGGAGTGCCTGCCGGGCCTCCGGAGAGGCGGCACCCTCCAGCACCTCGGAGGGGTCAAGCCCCGCCCTCCGGGCCGCCTCGGCGACCGGCCCCCGCTCGTCGGCCTCCTCGAGCCCGGCCGGAGCTCCTCCCTCGGCCCAGTAGAGCCGGAAGGCCTCCCGGACAAAGCTCTCAATCTGCCCCCGGCGACCGAGGAACACGGCCGCCCGCATGGTGGTGACGGTCCGGAACGGGAAGGGGTCCGGGAATTGCAGCGGCACCCCGTAGCGTTCGGCCCAGCGGTGTATGTCCCTGTACTGGTAGCGGCCCTTGGCCGGCACCTCTATGGGCGCCGTGTTCCCGGAGAGCCTGTGCACCGCACCGAGCAGCACCGGCCGTAGCACCAGCTCCGCCCCCCGCCTGGCACAGATCCCAGGTATTTGCGTCTGCGCCAGGTAGGAGTAGGGGCTCACCAGATCAAAGTAAAACTCAACCCGCGCCATACCGGAAAAACCTTCCTCCCCAGAGCGTAAGTATTTCCCTGCGTTTAGTTTGACACACCCGGCGGCGGGCTGCTAGAGTTCCCGCCACATTGACAACTTTTTTAGTAGGAAAAGCTAAACAGATAGGAAAAGTAAGATCACTGGAGAAGGAGGCTGAGCGTTGAGGAGCCTGATCGTACTGGCGCTGGTGGGGTTTGCCGCCCAGCTCGTGGATGGGTCTTTAGGGATGGCCTACGGGGTGACCTCCACGACGCTGCTTCTGGCGGTCGGGATCACGCCGGCGCTGGCGTCCACGGTGGTACACATCTCGGAGGTGGGTACGACGCTGGCCTCGGGGCTCTCGCACTGGCGGTTCGGGAACGTAGACTGGGAGAAGGTCGGCTGGATGGCGGTGCCAGGGGGCATCGGGGCGTTTATCGGGGCCGTGGTCCTAAGCTCCTTTATCTCCG
>JADDKG010000135.1 GCA_020253895.1 Rubrobacter sp. | reverse complement strand
CGCTCTTCCGATCTGTCTGGGCGTCGAAGGCCCGGATCTCCAGGGTGGAGAGCTGCGGGTGGGGCCGGATGTCCCACCAGATCTCCCCGAGCCGCCGGATGACCCCCGAACGGCCGACGAAGTCGAGGTAGCCGGCGTAGGCTGCCCAGGAGCCGAACGGCTCCGGCATCCCGGCGTGGGGCAGGGAGCGCGAGAAGATCAGGGCCCGCGCCGAGCGGGTGTCGGTGAACTCCCCCTGCCAGAACGGCGAGTTGGCCGAGACCGCGAGGAAGTGGGGGACGTACTCCCGGATCCTGTCGAAGAGGTAGATGACCTTCTCTCTGCCCTGGACGGCGTAGTGGACGTGCAGCGAGAAGGTGTTGTTGCGCCGGATGAGCCAGCCGAGCTTTCTCTTGAGGTACTGGTAGTGGGGCTTGTCTATGATCTTCTGCTCCCGCCAGTCCCCGAGGGGGTGGGTGCCGCTGGTCCCGAGCACCCGGTTCAGCCGACCGGCGTGCTCCAGGAGCGTCCTCCGGCGCAGGATCAGATCCCGCACCACCCCGGCCGCCTCCCGGTGGACCCCGGTGTTGGCCTCCACCTCGCAGTCTATGAGCTCCCCGGAGAAGTGCCCGGGCGGCTCGGCGGCGAGGATCTTCTGGGCCCCCCCGGCGAGCCTGAGGGTCTCCGGGTCGGCGAGCCAGAGCTCCTCCTCCGCCCCCAGGGTGCCCTCCGGCGCCCCGGTCTCGAAGGCCCCCTCCGGAAGCAGCGGGCCGGCGTTTCTCTCCTCGGCAGCCATAACCAGCGTGTATCTTACCTGCTCGTGCGCCGCAGGTTATAGAATGACCTGCCGGATGGGTTCTTCGCAGCACACATGGGGAGGAGGCGCTTGGGAATGCCGGTAGAGGTCGGAGAGAGGGCGCCGGGCTTTACGCTGCCCGCGGACTCTTGGGAGCGGGAGGTCTCGCTGGAGGAGGCCCTGAGGGAGGGGCCCTTGGTGCTGTTCTTCTACCCGGGGGACTGGTCTAGCGTGTGCACCGACCAGCTGGATGAGGTGCAGGAGAACCTCCGGGAGTTCTCCCGCCGGGGCGCAGGGGTGCTGGCGATCAGCGTGGACTCCCCGTGGTCGCACCGGGCGTGGGCCGAGGCCCGGGGGATCACCTTCCCCCTCCTCTCGGACTTCCACCGGGAGGTCACGAAGGCCTACGGCGTCCTGCACGAGCGGGGCTTCGCCGAGCGGGCCTACTTCGTCATAGACCGGGAGGGGGTGGTCCGGGCCCGCCGGGTGGAGCGGACGCCCCGGGACCGGCCGCCGCTGGAGCGGGTGCTCGGGGACCTGGACGGCGCGCTTTGAGCCACCGGTGGCGCAGGCGGTACCGGCGCCGGAGGATGGCTGCCGCCGCGGCGCTCGCCGGGGTGCTGGCCCTGCTCGCGCTCGGGGCCTTCTGGGGCGGCCGGAAGCCGGAGGGTCCCGCCGGGGAGCGTCCGGCCGCGTCCTCCTCCGCCGGCGGGGTGGGGGAGGGGGGAGGGTCGCAGGCCCCCTATAAGGCGGTGCGGCCGCCGGAGGATGCCGACGGCGGGCGGGGCGGCGGGATCGGCGCGCGCCTGGAGCGCAAGGCCCTCGGCAAGGACGGGGAGCGCAGCGTGCCGGCGGGAAGGACGCTCGTTGCGGGGGCGGAGGACGCCTCCGACGGGCCGCTCAAGGACCACAGGCTCGTGGCCTACTACGGGACGCCGCTCTCCGACCAGATGGGGGTTCTCGGGGAGCACCCTCCCGAGGAGATGATGGAGCTTCTGCGGCGGCAGGCGGCGGCCTACTCGGCCGCGGACCCAAGCCGCCCGGCAATACCGACCATCGAGCTCATAGCCTCAATCGCGCAGCGGGAGCCCGGCGCGGACGGGCTCTACGTCGCCCAGACCGACCCGGAGATAATCCGGAGGTACGCCCGGCTCGCCCGCGAGCACGGCGCGCTGCTTATGCTCGACGTCCAGCTCGGGCGGGCCTCCGTCATGGAGGAGGTGCGGGCGCTGCGGGAGTTTCTGGAGCTGCCCCACGTACACCTGGCCATAGACACCGAGTACGCCGTGGGGCCCGGGGAGGTGCCCGGGGTACACCTCGGGAGCGTCGACGGTCGGGAGATAAACCGGGCCATCGGTTACCTGGACCGGCTCGTCGAGGAGGGGGACATCCCGGACAAGGTGCTCATGGTCCACCAGTTCCAGAGCGGCATCGTAACCGGCAAGGGCGTTATCCGGCCCACCGACGACGTGCAGGTGGTGCTCCACGCCGACGGCTTCGGGCGGGCCACAGACAAGTTCATGAAGTACCGCGTGCTGGTGCGTGATCAGCCCGTACAGTACGGCGGCTTCAAAGTGTTCTATAACTTGGATGAGCCTGTTCTCGAGCCGGAGCAGGTGCTCATGCTCGACCCGGCTCCGGCGGTGGTTACCTACCAGTGACGGAGGACGGAGGCGAAGAAGATGGCTTCTTCTGGGATGAGCGGTGAGCGGCAGCCGGAGAAGCCCGCGGTTTCTCCTGGCCGGGTCTCCTCGGCGGCGACCACGGCCCTGACCCTGGCCTACAGCGCCCCGATGCCGGGCTGCGGCTCCCGGTACGCCGACCGGGACGTGGCGCACGAGACGCGCCTGCTGTGGGTGCCGCCCACCGGGGCGCTTCTGGGCTACGCCGGGGAGCGCGGCGTGGGCGAGACGGTGCTGGAGGCCGCCGCGGCGGCGATCAGGCTGACGGGACGGGCCTCCCCCCGGGAGGTGGGTTACCTGGCCCCGCTGGCCCGCGCTGCCCTGCTGGGCGAGAGGGTGGAGCTGGTGCTCACCCGCCTCGGGCACGGGGACCTGCACGCGTTCGCCCGGGCGCTGGAGATCTCGGGGGCCCGGGGACCGCTGGAGCACTCGCTGCAGCTCGCCCTCGGGGCCGGCAGGGACACCACCCTGCGGGACGCCATGCGGTTCTCGGCGGCCCGCGACCCGCTGGCGCGGGAGTACGCCCGCAACTTTGAGGTGACCCGCGAGCTCGCCCGGCCCGCGCTGCTCGCGGCGCTCTCGCGGGCGGACTCCGCCCGGGCCGCGCTGGTGCAGGCCTACCTGGAGGTGCTCTCCGAGGTGCCCGACGTGGACATCGCCGAGCGGGCGGGCCAGCGGGAGGCCGAGGACGTCTCCCGGATGGCCCGCGGGGTGCTCAAGGCCGGGGGGGTGCGCTCCCGGCGGGGGCTCGAGGGGATCGCCAACCTGGACGGCATCCTGCGGGAGAACCCCCGGCTCGCGCCAACGGCTACGGAGCCCCCGGTGATCGCCGCCGCCTTCCTGATAGCCCTGGAGTACGGACCGGAGGCCCTGAGCTACCGCCTGAAGCCGGCGACCGGGGGACGGTGAAACCTCTCCCGGAGGCCGGGCCGCACCCTGCTAGAATCAGGCGCGTCGGGACCCTACGGGAGGCACGAGAGGTAAGATGAAGGCGCTTGTCATAGTCGGGCACGGGTCGCACCTCAACGAGGACTCCAGCCTGCCGGTCTACGAGCACGCCGAGCGGATCCGGCGTACGGGCCGGTTCGACGAGGTGGTGGAGTGCTTCTGGAAGGAGGAGCCCTCCATGCGCCACGTGCTGGACCTCGTGGAGTCCGAGGAGGTCGTCGTGGTCCCCGCCTTTATCTCCGAGGGGTACTTCACCCAGCAGGTCATCCCGCGCGAGCTGGGGCTCGACGGGCCGGTCACCCGCAGGGACGGCAGGATCATCCGCTACGCCGGCCCGCTCGGGGCCTTTGAGGGGATGCCGGAGGTGATCCTGGAACGGGTCCGGGATCTTCTGGGCGGGAGGAGGCTCTCCGGGCGCACCACGCTCGTGCTCCTCGGCCACGGGACCGACCTCAACCGGAACTCTGCCGGCGTGATCTACCTCAACGCCCGGCGCCTGCGGGAGCGCGACCTCTTCGACGCGGTGGAGGTCGGGTTTCTGGACCAGGAGCCGGAGATCGGCCGGGTCGTCGAGGAGGCCGGGGCGGAGAACGTGATCGTGATCCCCCTGTTCATCGCCGAGGGGTGGCACACCCGCGAGACGATCCCGGAGGACCTGGGGCTGGAGGGCGAGGTGACCGTCCGGGAGGGCAAGACGATCTTCTACGGCGCCCCGGTCGGGACCCACCCCTCCATGGCGCGCCTGATCGCCGACCGGGCCCGGGAGGCCGAGCAGGGGGAAGCCCCCGTTGCCGGCTGAGAGCCCCGCAAGGTCGGCCCGCGAGGCGTTTGCGGGCTGGGTGGAGGAGGCGCCCGAGGGGCGCCTCTTCGGGCAGGTGCTGGTGCGCCGGGACGGGGAGGGGGTTTACACGATACGTCACGCCGCCGACCGCGGCCGCGACGACCTCAAGATCTACGAGGACCCCCGGTCGGCCCGTGAGATCGCCCGGCTCACCTCCGACGG
>JADDKG010000134.1 GCA_020253895.1 Rubrobacter sp. | reverse complement strand
TCTTCCGGGAGCCCGGAGAGCTCCCGTTCGGCCTGCTCTATCCGGTGCTCGGCCTCCTCCACGTTTATCTCCGGGGCGGGTACGGCCTCCTCGACCAGGATCTGGACCAGGTTGTCCGCGACCTTGAAGAAGCCGTCGGAGGTGGCGTAGACGTAACGCTCCTCCCCCCGGCTGATCCGGACGTCCCAGAAGTCCACGGTCGAGATCACCGGGTAGTGGTCGACCATCACCCCGATCTCCCCGTCGGCGATCTTGGCGATCACCAGGTCGGCCTCGCCGTCGTAGACGACGCGCTCGGGCGTAATCAGGCGGCAGAAGAGCTGGCGCCCCTCCTCGGCCATCAGCTGCCCTCGCCGCCGGCACCCACGCCGGCCTCCTCCCGGGCGGCCTCCTCGCCCTCCTCCTCTTCGCCGGAGAGCTGGCGGGCCTTCTCCAGCACGTCGTCGATGCCTCCCACAAGGTAGAAGGCCTGCTCGGGCAGGTCGTCGTGCTTGCCTTCCACCACCTCCCGGAAGCTCTGGACGGTCTCCTCCAGCTCCACGAACTTGCCAGGGAGGCTGGTGAACTGCTCGGCCACGAAGAACGGCTGGCTGAGGAACCGCTGCAGCCGCCTGGCGCGGGCCACGATCACCTTGTCCTCCTCGGAGAGCTCGTCGATCCCGAGGATGGCGATGATGTCCTGCAGCTCCTTGTAGCGCTGGAGGATCCCCTTGACCTCCTGGGCGACCTCGTAGTGCTCCTGACCGACCACGTCCGGGTCCAGGATGGTCGAGGAGGAGGCCAGCGGGTCGACCGCCGGGAAGATGGCCTGCTCAAAGAGGCTCCGGGAGAGCTCCACCGTGGAGTCCAGGTGGGCGAAAACCGTGAACGGCGCCGGGTCGGTCGGGTCGTCCGCCGGGACGTAGACCGCCTGGAAGCTGGTGATGGAGCCCTTCTTGGTGGAGGTGATCCTCTCCTGCAGCGCGCCCATCTCGGTCCCCAGCGTGGGCTGGTAGCCCACCTCGGAGGGCATCCGGCCCATGAGCGCCGAGACCTCGTTGCCGGCCTGGGCAAACCGGAAGATGTTGTCCAGGAAGAACAGCACATCCTGACCGAGCACGTCCCGGAAGTACTCGGCGATGGTAACCCCGGTCAGACCCACCCGGAAGCGGGCGCCGGGCGGCTCGTTCATCTGCCCGAAGATGAGCGCCGTGTTCTTGAGAACCCCGGCCTCCTCCATCTCGCCGTAGAGCGCGGTACCCTCGCGGGTGCGCTCCCCGACGCCGGTGAACACCGAGGTCCCCTCGTACTGCAGGGCGATGTTGTTGATCAGCTCGGTGATCAGGACGGTCTTCCCAACCCCGGCGCCGCCGAACAGGCCGACCTTGCCGCCCCGACGCACCGGGCAGAGGAGGTCGATGACCTTGATGCCGGAGACGAACTGCTCGGCCTTGGTGGAGAGGTCCTCGAACTTGGGCGCGGGGCGGTGGATCGGCCAGCGGTCGGCCTCGCCCTCCACCGGTCCCTGCTCGTCCACCGGCTCACCGAGCACGTCGAGCACCCTTCCGAGCACCGCCTCGCCCACGGGAACGGCTATGGGGCGACCGGTGTCCTTGACCTCCACCCCCCGCCTGAGGCCGTCGGTAGAGGACATGGCCACCGTGCGCACCATGTCGTCCCCGAGCAACTGCTGGACCTCGAGGGTGAGGGTGTGCTCCCCCTCCTCGGTCTCTATCTTGCAGGTGAGGGCGTTGTAGATCTCCGGGATCTGGTCCGGCGGGAACCGGACGTCGACCACCGGACCCTTAACCTCGACTACCCGACCGACGCCGCCCTCGCGGGGCTGGCCGTCCCTCCGGCCGTCTTCGCTTACCGCTCTCTCGGCTCCGCCGTTCTCCGCCATGGCAAATCCCTCCTGTTATCCCGCGGCCAGGGCCTCCGCGCCCGCCGCGATCTCGCTTATCTCACGGGTGATCTGGGCCTGCCGCGCCTTGTTCATCTGCAGCGTCAGGGTATCCACCAGTTCGTTGGCGTTGTCGGTGGCGTTCTTCATCGCTGTCATCCGGGCCCCGTGCTCCCCCGCCGCGCTCTCGAGCAGCGCCTGCCAGACGAGCGTCTCCACGTACTGCGGGATGAGCCTGCGGAGGATGGTGTCCGCATCGGGGATAAAGTCAAAGGGGGCCCCGGAGACGGTCTCCACCTCCTCCCCATCCTCGGGGGCGGCCGGCAGCAGGCGCATCACGACCGGACGCTGGACCGCAGGATTCACGAAGCGGTTGTAGACGAGGTACACCTCGTCCGCCTCCTCCCGCTCGAAGAGCCGGGTGAGGCCCCGGCCTATCCGCTGCGCATCCTCGTAGGCCGGGTCGTCGGTGAACCCGCTGTAGCTCTCGGCGAGGGGTATCCTCCGGAACCGGAAGAAGGCTATCCCTTTGCGCCCGCTGGCCACCTGCACCGTGTCGGCGCCCTGCTGCTCCCGGAACCGCACGGTGCGCCGCAGCACCTGCGCGTTGAACGACCCGCAGAGCCCGCGGTCGGAGGTGAGGGTGGCCACCGCAACCCGGCGCACCTCGCCCCGTCCCGCAAGCATCGGGTTCCGGGTGGAGGCCTTGGAGGCGATGGCCCGCATGACCTCCTCCATGTTCTCCGCGTAGGGGCGGGCCCGCTTCACCCGGGCCTCGGCCTTGCGGAACTTGACCGCGGAGACCGCCTGCAGGGCGTCGGTGACCTTGGCGATGTTCTTGACGGACTGTATCTGCCGCTTGAGGTCTCTGAGAGAGGCCATTATCTCTAGCCCTCCTCTTTCTCCTCCTGCGGCCGGGTCTCGACCCGCACCTCGGACCGCGCCGGCTCGAAGCCTTCGTTGAAGTGCTCTATGGCCTTCCGCAGCTTGTCGGCGGTCTCGTCGGTGAGCTCCTTCTTCTCGCGGATGTCCTTGAGCAGGTCCTCGTGGGAGGAGCGCAGGTACTCCCGCAGCTGGGCCTCCCAATCCGGAACGTCGTCCGGGTCGACGTCGCGGAGAAGGCCCTGGGTGCCGCCGAAGATGACCGCCACCTGCTCCTCGACCGGCATCGGGTCCCGCTCGCGCTGCTTGAGCAG
>JADDKG010000133.1 GCA_020253895.1 Rubrobacter sp. | reverse complement strand
TGGTGCTGCTCTCGGCGCCGCTCTTCGGGACCGGGTGGGCGGGCCCGTTCGCCGGCGCGATACCGCCGGCCCTCGGGATGGCCGCGGGGCTTATCCTCTACGCGGCGGAGACCGTCCGGTTCGGGAGGCGGGAGAGGGCTATCGGAGAAGCCCTGCTGCGCGCCGGGGAGGACCCGCGCCGTCCGGCCAGGGACGGGCTCGGCGCCTACTACGACACCCAGCTGATCCTGCTCCGCAGCGAGTACGAGTACCTCCTCACGAGGGGTGCCGTCCGGTCGGCCCGGCTCTTCGAGGACTCCTTCGGCTTCACCCCGGAAGACCCCTTCGAGACCGGGCCGCTCAACGTCTCCCCGGACACCGAAGAGATGTGCCGCCTCCGGGAGCGGTGGGAGCGCAGGATCTCGATGCTCCGGGCCCACGGCAGAAAGCCGCCGGAGCTCGGCCTGCGGGAGGACAGGGCCTATGCCGTCTTCCCCCGCGAGATGACCTTCGCGGCGGAGCTCGCCACCCGGGAGGCCTACCTGACCATCTCCCAGCGGCTCATCTCCGAGCGCTACGGCGGGAACCCGCTCGGGGTGGAAGGGGAGGCCGAGCTCCAGAAGCGTATAGAGCGCGACCTCGCCGAGTACGCCCGGGTTACGGGGCGACCATACCGGCGGCCAGGATCCGCAGCCAGATAAGGGCCACACCCAACGGGACGAAACAGGAGAGGGCGGTCACCAGGGCGGTGAGCGTGTAGGTCCAGTAGACGTAGCGGACCCCGAAGCCCATCAGCACCAGCAGGGAGTAGGTGACCGCCAGGGCCCCGAGCGCCGGGATCCAGGCGAGGACCATGGCGCCGAAGGCGTAGGCGGAGATCCTGTAGACCCCCCGAAAGTCCGCCACCCGTCCGACGAACGTCCGGATGGCGAGCAGGTAGACCGCGGCCACCACCCCGACGAAGGCGGGCGAGAGCAGCGCCGCGAGCAGGGCCTGAAGCAGGGTTATCCCGGCCTCCGCGGTGCTTAGGTTTCCGGCGGCCAAGCCGGAGCCCAGGGCCACGGCGGCCCCCATCAGGCCCGAGAACCCGCCCACCAGAAGGGTAAAGAGGGCGGGCTTCCGGGCCGGACCGTCGGCCGGAAGCCCGACGAAGAACCGCCGGGGAGAGAGCAGTACCGCCCGCAGCACCTCGAGGGCGCTGCCGAGCGGGCGCCCGGGGTCAAACTCAAGAGGCTTCGCTTCCCGCATGTTCGGGATTATAAGCGGGAGGGCAAAACGAGCTTGTCAAACCGTTTACCCGAACATAGACTAGGGGTGGCGGCGGAGGTTTCGTAAAGGATGCTCAGGGCGTACATACTCCCCACCATCGCGGCAGAGCTTGCCCTGCTCTTTGTCGGCGGGGTCCTGCTGCCGGAAGAGAGGATGCTCCCGGCGGCGCTCGCCGGGCTCGTCATCGTACCCGCGCTGGTCTTTCTGGTACGGCGCTGGACCGGCAGCCTCTCCTACCGGATGCGCCGCCTATCGCCGGAGCAGATAATCTCCCACCGCCCCGGCCCGGAGCACCGGGAGCAGACCCCTGAGGAGCTGGCCGACTCCATCGTCGAGCGGACCGGCGAGATCCGGCGGGCGCTCGCGGGCTCCCCTTCTGAGGTACGCGTCGAGATGTGTGTCATGGGCTACAGGGCCTGCGCGAACGACATGATCACGCTGACCCACCGGATCAACGAGGAGCTCAAGAGCGCGGGCCCGGTGAGGCGGATGCGCCTGAGAAGAGCCCGCAACCGGGCCATAGAGGCCCTCTCGGCCACCCGGGAGTCCCTGCCGCCGGGGATCCTGCGCACCACCCGTCAGGAACACCAGTAAGGGAGATACCGGCTAGACCGCCAGGATCTCCTTCACCTCGGGAACCTCGCGCCTGATCAGGCTCTCTATCGCGTAGACGAAGTCCAGCTGGGAGAGCGGGCAGCCGCTGCAGGCCCCGAGCATCTGGATCTTTACGGAGCCCGTGGCCTCGTCGCAGTCCACCACCCGGGCGTCCCCCCCATCGGCCTGCATAGCCGGACGGACCTTCCCCAGCGCGGCTTCAACCCTGCTGCGCATGTCCGGCTTCCCTTCCATCTCACCGGCGATTATATCCGAGGGGAACTCGGGTAGAATGGCCCGCGACGACTACCTGTTGTGAAAAGCCTTCTTCCACGGAGGGAGCGGCCATATGGAACCAGCGAGCGGGCGCGACCTGCTGGTCATTGCGGCGCCGGAGCACGACGCCGCGGCGTACTACCTCACGGGCTTTCTGGCGCCGGACCCGGTGATCTTCTTTAGCGCGGGCGGCAGGAAGCACCTGGCGGTCTCCGCGATGGAGTACCCCAGGGCCCTCCGGGAGGCTAGGGTGGAGGAGGTGCTCTCGTTCGACGAGCTGGGCGTCGAGGAGCTGGCCCGAGAGCTGCACGACGGACACCGGGCCTACGCGGCCGCGGCGGCGCGGGCGCTGCTCGAGCGCGGCGCGGACGAGGTGGCGGTCCCGCCGAACCTCGGGGTGGCCTACGCAGACGAGCTGCGCGCCCGGGGGGTAAGGCTCTCCCCCGACGGCCCCTTCTTCGCCCGGATGCGGCGCCGGAAGACCGGGGAGGAGATCTCCAGCATCGAGAGGACCCAGCGTGCCGTGGAGGAGGCCTGCCGGCACGCGCTCGGCATCCTCCGGGAGGCCGGGGTCGGGGACGACGGCACCCTCGTCTGGCGCGGGGAGACCCTGACGAGCGAGCTGCTGCGCTCGGAGATAGACGTCCACCTCCTCCGGAGGGGCTGCGCCGCGGAGGGAACCATCGTCGCCGGCGGGCCACAGGCGGCCGACCCGCACGAGCGCGGCAGCGGCCCGCTGCGCGCCGGGCAGACCATAGTCGTGGACGTCTTCCCCATGGACCGGCGCACCCGCTACTACGCCGACATGACCCGCACCTTCGTCAAGGGCGAGCCGGATGGGGAGCTGGTGAGGATGTATGAGGCGGTCCTCGAGGCCCAGCGGGCGGCGCTCGGCATGATCCGGGCCGGCGTCAACGGCCGGGACATCCACCGGAAGGTCTCCGACATCCTGCACGACGCCGGCTACAAGACCGCCCTCCACGACCGGCAGGAGGGTCGGCCGCTCACCGAGGGGTTCATGCACGGCACCGGCCACGGGGTGGGGCTCGAGATCCACGAGCCCCCGCGGATCTCCACCGCCGACGAGGAGCTGCTCGCCGGGGACGTGGTCACCGTGGAGCCGGGGGTCTACGACCCCGAGGTTGGGGGCGTAAGGATCGAGGACCTCGTCGTGGTGACGGAGGGGGGCTGCATGAACCTGACCCGGTTCCCCAAGGAGCTGGTGGTCCCCTGAAGGGAGGTGGTGCCGTGGAGGTCCGGCGCATACGGGATGGCATCTCCTTCTCCACGGAGAAGATGCAAAAGGTGGCCCTCTTCGAATCCCCGCGGCTGTTCTACGACCTCTACTGCCTGCTCCCGGGCCAGGAGCAGCGGGCGCACGCCCACGAAGGCTCGGACAAGGTCTACTACGTGGTGGAGGGCGTGGGAAGGTTCACCGTCGGGGAGGAGGAGCGCGACCTCTCCCCGGGAGAGGCGGTGATCGCCCGGGCGGGCATGCCCCACGGGGTCCGGAACGCCTCGGGGGAGAACCTGGTGCTCCTCGTCACCATGGCCCCGCCGCCCCGGCACTAGCGGGACGGCTGCGCCTTTAGCTTCTGCAGGTGCTCTTCCCTAAACTTGGCCACCTTGGGGGCGATGATGACCTGGCAGTAGGGCTGGCCGGGGTTGCGCCGGAAGTAGTCCCGGTGGTACTCCTCCGCCGGGTAGAAGGCCGTAAACGGCGCCAGCTCGGTCACGATGGGTCTCTCCCAGACCCTCCGCGCCTCCAGCTCCGAGATCACCTCCTCCGCCGTCCGCCGCTGCTCCTCGTCGTGGTAGAAGATCACCGAGCGGTACTGCGGCCCCACGTCCGGCCCCTGACGGTCCTTCGTCGTCGGGTCGTGCACCGAGAAGAAGACCTCGAGGATCTCCCGGTAGGAGATCTGCCGGGGGTCGAACTTCACCTGCACGACCTCCGCGTGCCCGGTCCGGCCGGTGCACACCTGCTCGTAGGTGGGGTTCTCCACGTGCCCGCCGGAGTAGCCGGGCTCGACCCGCTCCACCCCCCGCAGCTCCTTGAAGACCGCCTCAACGCACCAGAAGCAGCCTCCCCCAAGGGTGGCCGTCTCGAGCCTGCCGTCCATACGGGGAGGATACCACGCCACACAAGAGGTGCCGCACACGCCATCCTGGGGCATAATCTGTGAACCATGTTTATCGAGAGGGTAAAAGAGAGCTGGAGGACCTTCCGGCAGAGCCCGCCGGGGCAGCGCTTCCAGGAGCGCTACCGGCGCCGGCAGCGCAAGCACCGGGGACCTCTCGACCCCGCCAGGATCTTCTACGTCTCCGCGGGCGGCACGCTCGCGCTGGCCAGCGCCCTCCTGGGGTGGGCGCCCGGCCTGGGCTGGGTCACGTTCTTTATCGGGCTGGCGCTGGTGGCCGGCGAGCTACGGCCGGTGGCCGTCTTCCTCGACTGGCTGGAGCTGAGGCTGCGCCGGGTGTACCGTAGGCTACGCTCCCTCTGGGAGCGCTCCCCCGGCGCCGTCAGGATCCTCATCTCCGCCGCGGCGCTCGCCTGCGCCGCGGCGCTCGGCTACGGGGCCTACTACCTGCTCTTCGGCTCCCCCACCCCCCTCGTGCCGCCCTTCTAGCGGCTTCCGGTCATCTTGCGGGCATCCAGCAGCCGGTCCAGCTCCTCCTCGGAGAGGTCGGTCTTCTCGCGGGCCACCTCCCGGATGGTCCTGCCGGTCCTGTAGGCCTCCTTGGAGATCTCCGCCGCCGCGTCGTAGCCGATGACCGGGGCGAGAGCGGTGGCGAGCATGAGCCCCCGCTCCACGAGCTCCGGTCCCCGGCCGGTGGCCTTGAGGCCGGTGATGCACCTCTCGGTGAGGTTTTTTGCGGTGGCAGCGAGCAGGGAGGTCGACTGCAGCAGGTTGTAGGCGATGAGGGGAAGCATAACGTTCAGCTCGAAGTTGCCGCTCTGCCCGCCGATGGTGACCGCGACGTCGTTGCCCATCACCTGGGCGCACACCTGGCAGGCGCTCTCGGCGATCACCGGGTTTACCTTGCCCGGCA
>JADDKG010000132.1 GCA_020253895.1 Rubrobacter sp. | reverse complement strand
GTCGGCGAACCGGTAGGCCGGCCCGTGCCCGAGGTCCCCCTCGACCCAGCCCTCGCCGAGCCCGCTCTCCTCGAGAGAGGCGGCCCGCCGCTCGAGCGCGGCCGGGCTCGTGGCCCGCCAGGCGATGTGCCCGAGCCCCGCCCGGTCCGCGGCCGTGAGCTTGAGGGTGGAGAGCTCGTAGTCGCCGAAGGCCCTGAGGTAGGCGGAGCCTCCCCGGCGAGAGACCTCCTCCATCCCGAGCACCTCGGTGAAGAACCACAGGCTCTCGTCGAAGGCGGGCGTGAGCAGCTCGACGTGCCCGAGGTGGGCGATGTCGTAGATGGGCTCCCGGGCTCTCCTATCCACCCTCGACGACCTCCCTGAGCCCGTGCAGGTCGTAGGAGAGCTCCCCGGTCTCGAGCCTCTTGCGTAAGCCCCGCTCCCGCTCCTCGCGCTTGAGCGCGGCCTCGAGCACCTCCCCGGCGCGCCCGGCCTCGACGGCTACCGCCCCGTCGGCGTCCAGCACCACGATGTCTCCCGGGGAGATTCTGGCCCCGCCGACCTCGACCACCTCGTCGAGCCTCCCCACCTCTTCCTTCTTGGCCCCGCGGACCCTGACCCAGCGGGCCCACACCGGAAGCCCGAGCTCCCGGAGCTCCTCGAGGTCGCGCACCGCGGCGTCGACCAGGATGGCGGCGGCCCCGCGGGCCCTGGCCTGCACGGCGAGAAGCTCCCCCACGAGCGCCACGGGGGCGGGCTCGGGCATGGTTATGACCAGGACATCGCCAGGCTGCACCCGCTCCATCGCGGCGTGCACCATGAGGTTGTCGTCCTGCCCGCAGAGGACGGTCCGGGCCGGACCCGCCACCTTCGAGCCGGGGACGATCTGCACGAGGGAGGCGTCTATGAGGCCGCGCTTGCCGGAGGCCTCGTAGACGGTGGCCACCCCGAGCCGGGCAAGCTCCCCGCAGACCCCGCTCACAGCGACCTCACCACCTGCGGGAGCACCCGCTGGAAGGCTTCGGCGTAGCGGATCCCCTTCTCCCCCGATACCCTCCTCGCGTGGTTGGCCCGCTGCTCGGCCCGCTGCAGGTAGTACTGCTGCAGGTACTTCTGCGCCCGCATGGCCTCCATCGCCTCCTTCTTGCGCTCGAAGACTTCCGTTATGTCCAGGAAGGTGTCCGGCACGAAGCCGCAGAGCTCGGGCTGGTGGGGCTCGAAGAGGTAGAGCTCCGGCGGCCTTATGCCGGGGAAGGCGCTCGGGACCCCGGCCCCGGCGGCGAGCAGCCGCGCCTGCTGGACGGCCCGGTAGGCCACCGGGTGGTCGGGGTTGAAGGGGTCCTCGGGGGTGTGGGTTACGATGGCGTCGGGGGCGAGCTCCCGGACGATCTCGACGAGGCGCATGAGCGCCGCGTCGTCCACCCGGAGCGGGTAGTCCCCGAGGTCCAAACACCGAAACTCGGCCCCAAGCGCGGAGGCGGCCTTCTCGGCCTCGGCGTGCCGGATCTTCTTTACGTTCTCCACGGTCTGCTCTGGCTCCTTCCAGAGCTCCCCGGACTCCCCGCGCTCCCCGTAGGAGAGGGCGAGCACCACGGCCCTCCCCCCGGATGCGACCGCCACGGCGGCGGCCCCGCCCGCCCGCCACACGAAGTCCGCCGAGTGGGCCCCGACGACGAGGAGCGTCCTCCCCTCTGGCATCAGGCGGGCACCCTTTCCGCAAGCCTCCGGGTGTTCTCCACCGCCATGACCCTCACCTCCTCCTCGCCGAAGCCCGCCCCGAGCAGCCGGTCGGCCATGAGCGCGATCCCGTCCTCCACCGGCGGGTTCGTGGGCTGCCCGAGGTCGGTGGAGAGGAAGGAGTTCTCCACGCCGGCCGCCCGGATGTTCTCGAACATCTTCTCCCAGGAGACCTTGCCGCCGTGCGCCGGGGCGAAGCAGCGCTCCATGAGCGCCCCCTGCTCCACCAGGCGGATCTGATCCTTCGCCGAAAGGTCCTGCGAGGGGAACTCGGGGTGGGTCACGACGATCCTCCGCACCCCCTCCTCCCTCGCAGCCTCGACCACCGCGAAGATCTCATCGCGCGAGAGGTGCCCGGTGGCGAGCACCATGTCGTGGGCGGCAACCACCCTGAGCACCGCCCTGGTCTCGGGGAGCACCGCCCCCGTCTTGTCCACCACGTGTACCGGCCCGGCGCTCACCCCCTGCTCCTCGAGCTCCCGCTGCAGCCGGGCCCAGAAAGGCAGCTTCTTGCCCCCGGAGCGGGAGAGTATCCCGGCCTCGTTTGCCGCGCTCACGGTGGGCATCCACACAAACCGCGCCCCCTCCCGCGCCGCTATCTCCACCGCCAGCGCGTTCATCCCGCCGACCGCAGCGTTCAGCGCGATGGCCCCCATGACCTCCACCCCACCCACCGCCGCCCGGACCACACTGGCCCGCTCGGCGGTGGGCACGTAGTGGGACTTGAGCGTAAACCCGGAGAGCCCGAGCTCCCTGAAACGCCGCGCCAGACTCAGGTCGTCTGTCCTGCGCCCCATCACGTCCGGGCTGATGTGCACGTGGTGGTCGTAGGCTCCCCGCACCAGCTCCCGCGCCCTGCCAGAGGGTGCAACCTCCCGGCCCCCCGCCCCCGAAGCGCCGCTACACATCCTCGCCCGCCCGACGGGACGCCTCGCGGAAGAGAAAGCTCAAAGCCGCCAACCACCCTCCCAAAATCGTCAACAATCCTGTTAACACAATCGTAAGCGGCTTGGGTTCTCTTGTCAAGGCGCGGGGATAGCCTACGGGGTCCCTGCGTGGCGAGGGCTGGGGGGCTCGCGGCTGTGTGCCGGAGAGGCTTAGCGGAGAGGATGGAAGGGGGTGAGCTCGGCGGGTGGGCGGCCGGTCGTGATCGTCTCGGCGAGCAGCTCTCCGGTGAGCGGGCCGAGGGCGATACCCCACATGCCGTGTCCACCCGCGACGAAGACCCGTGGGGAGGAGGTCGGTCCGATGAGCGGCAATCCGTCGGCGGTGCAGGGACGGGAGCCGACCCACTCGTCGGCGCGCTCCTCGAAAGCGGCGCCGCGCAGGAACGGGCGGACGGCCGCGACGATCGCGTCGATACGGCGCGGGTCGAGGGGCTCCTCCGGTGCCCTGAACTCCATCATGCCCGCGACCCTCAGCCGCTCACCAAGCGGTGTACAGGCCACGCGCTGTGCCGGGAAGTAGAGGGGCCCGGACGGCATGCGCTCAACCGGTACGCTGAAGCTGTAGCCGCGTCCGGCCTGCACGAGGGTGCGGACCCCGAAGCGGCGGGCCAGACGGTTCAGCCAGGTGCCGTTGGCCAGCACCACGGCGTCAAAGTCCAGCACCTCCCCGTCTGCCCCCTCCACAACCACCCTCTCTCCCTCCTCGCGGACCTCCCGCACGCCCACCCCTTCGCGGAGGGTTCCCCCGCGGTTGCGGACGGCTGCGGCGAGAGAGCGCAGGTAACGACCCGGGTGTATAAAGCGCTGGCCGTAAAGCCGTACCGCGGCCCCGACCCTCTCCGAGAGCGCCGGCTCCAGCTTGCGGGCTTCGGCCCCGCTGAGCACCTCGTACTCGACCTTCTGGCCTGCAGCCTCGACCTGGCGCAGCTCCTCCAGCAGGGTCTTCTGCTCCTTGGGGGAGCGGTAGCAGGCCAGAAAGGGCTCTGCCTTGCGCACCGGCTCCTCGATGCCTCCGGCGGCGAGGGCTTCGTAGGCGCCGATAGCCCGGCGGTTCATCGGCGCGTAGGCGCTCATTGCCACCAGCCATCTGCGCCTGGTGCAGTGGCGGGCAAACCCCACGAGGAAGCGCAGCAGCCTCAGGTCTGCGCGCGGGGGGATGTAGAGGGGAGAGGAAGGGTTCAGGGCTGCCCGGATGCCGTACCTGAGCACCGCAGGCTCGGGGAGCGGCATGGTCAGGGCGGGCGAAACCCAGCCTGCGTTTCCCCACGAAGCTCCCGCGGCCACCCGCTCCCGCTCCAGAACCGTCACATCAACACCGCGCTCTTGCAGGAACCAGGCTGTGGCCAGACCGGGCATCCCGGCGCCGACGATCGCGACGCGTGTGGGCCTTCGGGCAGCAGCTGCCATCTCAGAGACCCCTCCCGCTGCTGAGCGCCGCGGTCCTTCCGGCTGCTCTGGGCGGACTTTGTGCTTCTCTCGCTTGATCGCTTGCCCGTGCGCCGGAGCCGAGCTCTGGAGCTCTCCTGTGCCAAGGAGTCATGTACTCCCCCGTGTTTCTCGAGGTGGATTGCCTGCATGCAGCATGTTCGTCGGTACGCTTCCCTGCGGCGTGTCGTGCGATCCCTGAGGTTTCATGTCCTCTCCTGCGCCGTGGGGTCGCCAGGTTCGCCGAGGCGTAACCCCTTGCCCGTCACGATGAGGTACGTACCACGGACGAGCAAGGGCAGGGCGAACACGGCTATCATGGCGTAGCCCATCGCCGTGTAACCCTTCGCGATGAGGTCGATGATCCCTATCTGGGCCAGCGCGAGCGCGAGGAGCAGCGCAACCACCGCGATGATCCCGCTGGCACGTCGGCTCATCGGCTGCCGCCCGGCGTCCACGAGGTTCTGATCCACCCGGGCTACGAGCGCGTAGATCATCCCGGTCGCCGTCTCGATGAGGGTCCAGCCGACGACGACGCCGAACACCACCAGCACCCAGCCGCCGTAGCCGCTCAGCATCTCCAGCCACGGCACGGGAGCCCCGAAGACGTCTTCGCGGGGGTAGAAGCCCATCAGCGCGAAGTACGTCAGGAACCACGGCAACGTCATGAGAACCCCGGACAGCAGACCCGCCCAGAACGTCTCCCGCAGACGGGTCTGGCGGCGCACCGTGAACAGCGCCGCAGGGTAGACCGCGAGGTTGTAGCCCACGTAGAGTACGCCGGTCCAGAGCACGGTCCCCAGCCCGACTTCGGGGTGGAGGGAGTGGTCTCCGCTGCTCAGTGTGGCCCCGATCTCGTCCCAGTGCCGGGTGATGACGAGGAGCCCGAACGTGATGTAGCCCAGGTACAGGAGAGCGGTGCCAATCGTTTTGAAGCGCTCGATAAGCCCTTCGCCGTAGAAGTTCAGGACGCCCACGACGGCGATGATGAGGACCACTCCGGCCCAGTAGTTGAGGCCGAGCGTACTGCTGAGGATCTCGCCGGTAGCCGCCGCCATGATCGCGATGATGAGGACCGCCAGCAGGATGTAGACCACGTCGTACAGCAGGTACAGCGGCCCGATCAGCTGCTTTAGCAGGCTGCGGTAGTCGAAGGCCCGGAAGCGGCGCGCCACCTCGAACGTGAGAAACGCCATGATCGCGAACCCGGCGAAGATGGTCAGCCCGGCGACCCAGCCGAGCGCTCCGTACTTCGCCCCGAACTCGACGATCTCCCGACCCGTGGCGTATCCGCCTCCGATGAGAACCGACTGCAAGACAACACCGGGCAGAAGGTACCTGCCATAAGGGCCCTCAAAGAAACCTCTCTGCCGTTCTGCCATAACCCGGGCCGACATCGGATCCTCCCCTCCGTGCTCGAACCTCGCCGAACCGCTCTTCCAGGGTCAAGACTGTGTGCCGCACCGGTCGTGGCAACAACTCATCCCCACCTAAAGGTGGGTTGCCCGGGTGCGCACACACCCCTTGACCTTTGCGAACCCCATAATAACATACGTACAGTATGAATATCAATGAGAGGACTGGCGTGTCCATCCGGGTGGAGGGTGGGTACTTTGGAGAGGGGTAGGGTATGGCGGGAGCCGTATTCGGGGTGGGTTCCGGCGTTCGTGCATTTTATGTAGCCGTCCGCAGCAGGGGTGGGGAGCTGGAGTTGCTGCGGGTGCCTGCGGAGGGGAGGGGGGAGGCTCTGGCCGTCTTTTCGGCTGAATGGTTTGCCCGCGGCTATCTGCTTACCGAGGCGCTGGGTGGGGGATGGCATGCGAGGGCTTACGCTCCCGGGGCGCTTATCTCCTTGCTTACCGGTCCGGGCGCCGGGATTGGGTGGGTGGCGTTTGATCCCAGGCCCGGCAGCGGCGGGACCGAGGCGCCGAACGTTATGCCGAGGGAGAGCTTTGTGGACTATCTGCGCGGTTTCGCCCTCCGGCCTCGCTGCGGTGAGGAATCCGAAGCGAGGCGGGGCGATGTTGAGCGGAGGAGATCCGAAGGGGACCGTGAAGTTGCATGGCCCCGGCCTCTCGCGCTTCCTTCGCCGTTGGTGGTTTCGGGCACCAAGCGGGCGTGTGGCTGGAGGTGGCCGTCCGGAGGAGTCTTTCTACAGGAGGTGAGCACGGTGTGGGAAAAGCTGTTTGGCGGCGACAGGCTGCCGCGTGCAAAGGTCGACGCCGTCGTAGCGGTCATCGACCGCTATCTCTCGGAGGAAGCCAGGCTGCGGGGGCTCCAGAGCGAAAGGCAGACCATCCATCCCAAGGACCTTCCCCCTGACAAGCGGCGGGCTCTCATAGAGGAGGTCTTCGCTATTCTCGGCGACACCGGGAAGAAGTAGAGTAGCTCGGTTTGTAAGTGCGGGGCGCTCAGGAGCCGGGCTTCTACGCCGCTCCGGTCAACGCCACATTCTTCTGCGGCGCTAGACCGCGGCGGCAGCGAAGAGGACCGCGATTCCCCAGGGGTCTCGCACCAGAAAACCGCCGTCCCGGTTCTCGGCCTCGAAGCCCGAGGCTCGTACCCGTCTGCGCACAGCCTCGACCTCCTCCTCATCGCCGAGCAGCACCGTCCAGCGCCGCAGGCCGACCCTGCCTGCCGGGGCGGGAGGGACGTTCTCGCCGCGCCAGACGTTGAAGGCTAGATGGTGGTGGTAGCCTCCTGCGGAGACGAACGCAGCGGCCCTGGGAATGAGGGTCATCTGCTCGAAGCCGAGGACATCGCGGTAGAAGCGCAATCCCCGCTCCAGGTCGCCGACGTGCAGGTGGACGTGGCCGACCGCGAGCCCCGGGGCGACCTCCCGGCTGGGCTCCTCGCCGGCGACGGCGGAGAGCAGGCCCTCCAGGTCGAGGGGGTGAGGCCCGCCCGCGTAGCTCAGGGGCTTAGGCCACACCTCGCGCGGCCTGTCGGCGGCGAGCTCGATGCCGTTGCCGTCGGGATCGGAAAGGTAGATGGCCTCGTGCGTGCCGTGATCCGAGGCCCCCTGTATAGGGGTCTGCGCCGCCGCGAGCCGCAACACCGCATTAGCCAGTTCTTCGCGAGAGGGGAAGAGCAGCGCGTAGTGGTAGAGGCCGGCGTGCCGGCCCGCGCGCTGCGCCCCGGGCTCCTCGTGGAGCAGGAGCAGATCCTCCTCGCCCGCTCCCATCGCCGCTGCCCTGTCCGGCGTGCCATGCAGCCTGAGACCGATGACCTCGCGGTAGAAGGCGATCGAGCGCTCAAGGTCCGACACGGTGAGATGGATGGCCCCAAGACGAAGCGCCGCAGGCAGCTTCGCCGGTGTGTTTGCCTGACGCATGGTGTTCCCGTAGCGCTGGTTCATCCGTCCCCAGGCTGCCTAGCTTATGAGCTTCCAGGCGCTCTTGAAGTTCAGCCCTAGCGGTTCCTGAAGCGTTATGCCCAGAAAGCCAAGCCCCTCGAGCTGCCGGGACCGGCGCAGCGGTCCCGCGTCTACCGCCACGAGCCCGCCGTCGCGTACGAGCCGCGCAACCGTCTCCTTGGCCCCGGCGTCGTCGCCGGCGATGAACACATCCAGAGGTTGGCCCGC
>JADDKG010000131.1 GCA_020253895.1 Rubrobacter sp. | reverse complement strand
CTATCTCCGGTATGGTCGGGGGAGCATCCCACTCCTCCTCGCCGATCCCCAGGGCCTTAAGAAAGCGCCGGTAGAGGGCCGGGTGGGTCTCCTCCGGGTTGAGCCCGCCATACTCGTCAAAGAGGATGCTCGCAAGCGCCAGCTGTAGCCCCTCGTCACGGTGGCAGTTGGAGATGAGGGCCGCCAGATACAGCCGGCTCACCCGCACGTGGCGGTAGTACTGGATGGCAAAAGTCCTCACGCCCTCCGCATCAGCCCCCTCCTCCCGGAAGCGCTCCAGAAAAGGGTGCGTGAGCGCAGGGTGGGAGATCACCTCACGCTTCAGCCTCTCCAGATACTCGCGAGCCTCCACCCGCCGACCTCCCTCTTCTCTCTCGACTCCCCAACAGTTTAACCCGCTCCGGAAGAGCGCTCCTCATAAATCATTTTCACTATCTTCAGTGAAGTATGGTATAATTCCTGCATGATGGAGACGGGTACGGAGAGAAGGCAGGGCTGGCTGAGCGTTCCGCGGCGGCGGGAGGAGGAGCGCCTTGACCCGCACGTCTACGCGCGGGGGGTCAACGGCCTCACGGTCGAGCAGGCCACGGAGCGGGCCTTTCCCAAGGTGATGGGGATACTGGGGCGCAGCGGGGAGCGCTACTCGGAGTTCGAGCGGGAGCTGGTACGGCACACCATCCGGGCCTGTCTGATCTCGCAGGTTTCGCGGGCCAACCTCTACCGGATCGCCGGGATACTGGTCGCCGACCGGCGGGATGAGGGGGCCTACCGGGACACGTCGCTGGCGCTCGCCTACGTGGAGGCGCTGCGGGAGGCGTTTCTCCGAGAGCTCTCCCCCGGTGAGAGGGTGGGGACCCCGCTCGGGGCGGGAGAGGTGCGCTACGTCTCGGGCGACGGCGCCAACGCGGTCGTGAGGCTGGAGGGCGGCTCCGGGCGCGAGGTGTGGCTCCCCACGGGCTCCCTCTCGCGGGAGGGGGGCTCCATTTGGCGTCCGGAGCGGGCCGCCTCCTGAGATCCTTATGGCCGGACGGGTGGCGAGGGGATAAACTCTCTCACATGCAGAAGGTGCGGGTACTGCTCTTCGGCGCGGCGGCGGACAAGGCCGGCACGCGGGAGCTGGAGCTTCCGGCCGGCGAGGGGGCTACGACGCTCGGCGAGCTGTGGGCCTCGCTCTCCCGGCGGCATCCGGGCCTCTCCTCCATGCGCGGGAGCCTGGCCTTCGCGGTCAACGGGGAGTACGCCTCCGACGAGGATCCGGTGCGCCCCGGCGATGAGGTCGCCGTCCTGCCACCGGTCTCCGGGGGTTGAGGGGGTTGTTCCGGATCGTCGAGGGCCCCATCGACGTGGGGGCCGTGATCCGGGCCGCCCAGCGGCCCGACTGCGGAGCCATCTCGAGCTTCGTGGGCACCACCCGGGTGGACCGTTCGGGGGACGCCTTTGTCCGGTATCTCGAGTATGAGGCCTACCGCCCGATGGCCGACCGGAAGCTGGAGGAGATCGGGGAGGAGATCCGGGAGCGGTGGGACGTGCGGCACGTCTCCATCGTCCACAGGATCGGGCGGGTCGACCCCGGGGAGCCGAGCGTGGCCATAGCGGTCGCATCCCCGCGGCGGGAGCAGGCCTTCCAGGCGAGCCGCTACGCCATCGAGCGGATAAAGCAGATCGTCCCCATCTGGAAGCGCGAGGTGTGGTCCGACGGGTACGTTTGGGTCGGCAGCCAGGTGGGGACCCGACCTGCCGTCCGGACCGGCTGAGCGAACCCTCTCACGCGCGCCCGTCCCGCGCAGGCAATATACTCAGGGCCGTTATGGCCAAGCACCGCGGGCACAAGCAGGGCGTGGACTTCGGCATCCGGGTTGGGGCGGTGGTGGAGCGGGACGGCAAGCTCCTTCTGGTCCGGCACCAGAAGCCGGGACGCTCGCCCTACTGGGTCCTGCCCGGGGGGAGGCTCGAGCCCGGGGAGAGGATCCCGGAGTGCGCCCGGCGCGAGATCCTGGAGGAGACCGGCCTGGAGGCCGAGTTCCTCGGGGTGCTCTACGTGAGCGAGTTCCTGAGGGAGGGGCGGCACACGGTGGACATCACGGTGCGCATGGACGCCCGGGGTGAGGCCCGCCTCGGAGAGGACCCGGAGGTCGCGCCCGGTGCGGAGCCCACCCTGAGGGAGCTGCGCTGGGTGCCCGTCCGGGAGCTCGGCGGGATAGAGCTGCTGCCGCCCTGGATCCGGAGGCGCCTGATCGAGGACTCCTCCCGGGGATGGCCGCCGGGCGAGGTGTACCTGGGTGGCTGAGGGAACCGGCGATCCCCGGCAGGTCCTGCTCTCGGTGGTGGTGACCAACACCGCCCTCGCGCTCCTTATCGTCCTGTGCTTCTGGGCGGGGGTCTTCGTGGCCCGCAGGCTGGGCCACGCCCCGGACTACTCGCTCGCCCCCCTCGGCTTCGCCCCGCCGCGGGGCGGGACGCTCCGGGGATTGGGGCTCGGGGTGGCCACGGGGGTCGGGGCGCTGCTCGTGGGCCTGGTGGTCAACCCGGTCACGGTCTTCGTCTTCGAGCAGCTCGGCTACCCCACGAGGTCCACCATCCAGCAGCCCTTTATGCGGGGGCTCGAGGGCTGGGTGCGGGAGGACCCGGCCACCGCCATCCCGGCGATCGTGGGGGTCGTGGTGCTCTTCGGGCCCGCGGTCGAGGAGCTGGTGTTCCGCGGCGCGCTGTTCAACGGTTTGTACCGGCTCACCCACCTCCTCCTGCGAAAGGCGGTCCGCAAGCCGCCGGGCGACGGTTTCCGCCGGGCGTCCTTCGTCCTCGCGGCGGGCGTCTCCTCGGCCTTTTTCGCCCTGCTGCACCTGGAGCCGGTGCTGCTCCCGGCGCTCCTGATCTTTGCGTTCGCCCTGTGCTGGCTGTTCGAGCGCACGGGGAGCCTGCTGCCGACGTTCGTGGCCCACGCCACCTTCAACTCCTTTGCGACCACCCTGATCATCCTGAGCGGCCTGGAGATTCTCCAGGTGCCGGTCTAGCGGGGCGGCTCGCCCGCGTAGCGCGCCCGGGGCCGGATCAGGGCGCCGGACCGGTACTGCTCGATGGCGTGCCCTACCCAGCCCACCGCCCTCCCGACGGCGAAGAGCGCCACGGCCCCGCCCGGCGGCAGCCCGAGCGCCCGCGCCAGGATGACGAGCCCGAAGTCCACGGTCGGGCGTTCACCCACCAGCTCCCCGACCTCCCGGACGACGGTCTCCGCCAGCCGGACGGCCGGGCTCCCGGGCCACCCGCCGGCCACCCGGCGCAGGAGCTCGGCGCCGCGGGGGTCCCCCGCCGGGTACAGGGAGTGACCGAACCCGGGCACCCCGTCGCCCCGCCTGAGCCGTGCCCCTATGACCTCCCGCGCATCCCCGACAGCCTCTTCCTCCCGCAGAAAGCTCTCGACCAGGTAGAGCACCCCGCCGTGCCTGCTCCCCCCGAACGCGGCAAGACCGGCCGAGACCGCAGCGTAGGGGGTGGCGCCGGAGGAGGCTGCGCAGCGGGCGGCGAAGGTGGAGACGGGCAGCTCGTGGTCGGCGCAGAGGACGAGGGCCGCCTCGACGAGGCTGCGCGCCCGCTCGCCCCCGATCCCCCATCCCCCGGTCAGGGTCCCGGCGACGCTACCGGAGGGCCGGACCCTCCCGGAGACGACGGCGGCCATGAGCCGCACGATGCGGGCCCCGGCACGCGCCACGGAGCCCGGACGCAGGTCGTAGGCGGCGGGATCCCCGGCCGCGGCCAGCGGCAGGGCGGCCTGCAACGCCTCGAGCGGGGGGAGTTCCGGATCCCCCTCCACGAGCTCCCGGACGCGCTCCGGGACAGAGAGGCCGCCAGAGGCGAAAAGCTCCCCGGCGGCGGAAGGGTCCCCCACCCAGATCAGGGCCGCAACCTCCTCGATGCTGCACCGGCGGGAGAGCCCCACCGCGCTCCGTCCCCGGTAGAAGAGCCCGTCTTCGGTGATGAGGGTGATGCCGGACTCCATGACCGGGGTTCCCCAGCTGAGAGCCCCTTCCACCGCCTTCTCCGGGTCGCGCCGCCGCTCTTTGCGCTCCTTCAGCCGCCGGATATCCTCCGCCCGGTAGCGCCGCCTGCGACCACCCGCCGCCTCAGAGCGGATCAAACCGCGACTCACGTACGCATACAGCGTCGGAAGGCTCACCCCAAGCTCGGCAGCAGCCTCCCGCGCCCCCAGATACCGCCTCCCAACCATGCCAACCCCATTGTTCAACATGTTGATTATTTAATCAATATTGATAAGTATACCATCTCCCCCTACACTGGCGCAGATAGATGCCAAATGAATAGAGCGAGGAGGAGAGCATGGGCGAGGCTGCGTTTGTTCCGGGGCTGGAAGGTGTTGTGGCGGCGGAGACCCGGTTGAGCGAGGTAGACGGGCGGGCCGGGGAGCTCACCATAGCGGGCTTTCCGGTGGAGGAGCTTGCGCCGCGGGCTTGCTTTGAGGAGACGGTGTACCTGCTGTGGAACGGCCGGCTGCCGGACGCGGAGGAGCTTGCGGGCTTCCGCGAAGCGCTGGCCTCACGCCGGGCTCTTCCGGGGGGTGTGGTGCGCCTTCTGCGGTCGGCGGCCGCGGCGGGGGTGCCGGCGATGGATGCGCTGCGCGCGGCGGCGGGGGCGCTCGGGCTGGAGGGCCCGGAGGGCGCCGACGCCGAGTCCATCGTGACCCGCTTCCCGACCATCGTGGCGGCGTACCGGCGGCTGGCCGACGGCGAGGAGCCGGTGGAGCCGGACCCGGAGCTCGGGCATGCGGCCAACTACCTGTACATGCTGTGGGGAGAGCGGCCCGGGGAGGGGGCCGTGCG
>JADDKG010000130.1 GCA_020253895.1 Rubrobacter sp. | reverse complement strand
GGAGGCGGTCGCGGAGCCGTTGGCTGAGCCGGTCACCGAGGCGGTGATCCGCCAGAGCTACGACCTGTACCTGCGGGTGTGCGGGCTCTACCCGCGCGACGGCCTACTGGTCGAGGCGGCGAGGGCTCGCCACAAGGCGGCCCTGCGCGCCTTCGTGGCCGGGGCTCCCTGACGCACGCCCTCTTCCCGCCGGGGCGCCGGCGCACACGGCCGGCGCCCCCTGACCATCTCCCGAAGAGAGCGCACAATGGTACTATATCTGTGCGCGCACATGCGAGAGGAGGCGCGTGGACCTGGACCGGATGATCGCGGGCTTGAAGGACCTCGACCGGGAGGGGCTCGCCCGCTTGCGAGAGGAGCTCGAGCTGCGGCTGCGGGAGCTCGGAGACGATGCCTCCGGGAAAGATGGCAAGCCGGCGGGCTCCGGGGTGCTGGAGTACCGCCCGCATGCGGACGGGACGCTCCAGGCGGAGGTCCGCCGGTACGTGCGCAAGGACGGCACGGTCAAGGAACAGGGACCGTACTGGTACTTCCGCTACCACGAGGGCGGCAGGCAGAAGAAGCTCTACCTGGGTAAGACTGACGACCCGGAGGGGGAGCTTGCGCGGAGGCGGGCGACGAGTTCGGGGAAGGCGACGTAATCGGGCAGAACATGCGACAATCTGGACGGAACGATAGGAGCCCTCAGATGGAACAGCGGTTAGAGAAACAGACCGAAGAGATGACCCGCGCGGCCAAAGAGATCACCGAGGCCGTCAAGGAGCTTAGAACCGCGGTCGAGAGGCTGGCTGAGATCCAACGCCCCGGCGAATTCCCTGAAGACGAAGCAGTGCGGCTCGCCCAGGAAGGCGTGCACGAGGTGAGGGAAGAACTCAGGCGTGAGCGCGAGCGGTTGGGCCTCAAAGAGGAGAGAAGGCCCGCGCCGACCCCGGAGGAGATCCGGGAGTGGGAGCACCGCAGGGAAGAGCGTCGCCGGCGCGAGGGCTATAAGCCCCTTTGAGCGGGCCGCTGGTCGTCCTCGACACGGACGCGGTCGTAACCGCCCTGATCGGCGACGAGGGCGCTTCGAGCTACCGGATCCTGCGCGCCGTGGGCGCCGGGGACATTAGGGTGGCGCTCTCCGACGCCTTCCTGGTCGAGTTGGTGAGGACCGTCCGCAACCGATACCGGCAGGGTTTGATCCTCAACGCGGCCAGGGCCTTCGAGGTGGCGCTGGACCTGGGCCTGCAAGGCGAGCTCAGGCGGCCTCCAGGCTGGGAATGGCCCAGCGTGCCCGATCCCGAAGACCGGTGGATACCCGACCTCGCCTACGACGCCGGTGCAGACTTCATCGTCACCTGGGATCGGCACCTGCTCGACGCCGAGCTACCCTTCAGCGCCGAGGTCGTCACTCCAGCCCAACTCCTCCAGAGGCTTTCAGCCCCTGCCCCTTGATCCCTGGCGAAACTTACCGCGACCGTACCGCAACCAAGCTGACACGGAGCGGTACGGGACGGACAAAGAGCTCCTGCCAAACCGTCAAAAACCGCATAGATAAGCTGAATCCCCGGACACACTAGGACGGGTTGGAATGTGGTTATTCGCACTTCTAATCCGCCGGCCGCAGGTTCGAATCCTGCCGGGCGCGCCGCATGGGGGCTTACCCCCAGACCTCCTCGGCAGTCTCCACCACGAGCCGGAGCTTGGCGGCCTGCTGCTCTCTGGTCAGCTCGTTGCCTTCCACTGTAGAGGAGAAGCCGCACTGTGGCGAGAGGCAGAGCTGCTCGACGGGCACGTAGCGGCTGGCCTCATCTATGCGCCGTTTGAGTTCGTCCTTCTCCTCCAGCTCGCCGCGCTTGGTGGTCACAAGACCCAGCACCACCATCTTGCCCGGGGGGACGAAGCGCAGGGGCTCGAACCCGCCGGAGCGGGCGTCGTCGTACTCCAGGAAGAAGCCGTCCACCTTTAGCTCGTTGAAGAGCGCTTCGGCGACGAAGTCGTAGCCGCCCTCGGCGGCCCACGAGGATCGGAAGTTGCCCCGGCACATGTGGGTGGTTACCGTCATCCCGGCGGGCTTGCCCTCGAGAGCCCTGTTTATGGTGCGGATGTAGATCTCGTGCTGGTGCTCGGCGTCGCCGCCCAGGGAGGCGATGTGCTCCCGCTGCCTGGGGTCGTTGAGGTAGGCGAGGCTTGTGTCGTCGAGCTGGAGGTAGGTGCACCCGAGCTCCCAGAGGGCACGGATCTCTTCGGCGTAAGCGGCTGCGAGATCCTCCCAGAACTCCTCCATGTCCGGGTAGACCCGCTCGTCGATCGCTGCCCGTCCGCCGCGGTAGTGGACCATGCTGGGGGAGGGGATGGTGAGCTTCGGGGTGGCGGTGGTTACCTGCTCCTTCAGGAACCGGAAGGCGTCGGCGAAGATGGTGTGCTTGAGGTGGATCCTGCCGGTCACCTTGAGCGCGGCGGGCGTGAACTCAATGACGCCGCGCTCGTTGCGGAAGCTTACCTTCAGGCTATCCTCCGCCCGTTCTATGCCGCCGAGCTGGTAGATGAAATCCATGTGCCAGGAGGCCCGGCGGAACTCGCCGTCGGTCGCGGACTGCAGGCCGATCTCCTCCTGCATCCTTACGGCCTCCCGGATCGCCGCGTCCTCTGCCCGGCGCAGTTCCTCGCGGGAGATGCGGCCCGCCGCGAACTCCTCCCGCGCCCGGAGCAGCTCCGGAGGACGCAGCAGGCTGCCCACGTGATCTGCCCGAAACGGTGGCTTGTCTCGCTTCAAGTCTCCCCTCCCTCTACGTCTTTCCTCGTCTCTTGAGGCGTTTCCCGGCTAGGATGCGCCCGCAGAAACCTCCCTATTGTCCGCTTTTTCCTCTCTTCCCGCTCGCAGCCCTTTCGCGGAGACCTCGCGGGCCACCTGGAGAAAAGCCTGGAGGACCGCTCCGCGCGCCTCCCGGCGCCACACCATCCCGAGCTCCACGCTCGGTGAGAGCCCCTGCACCGGGCGGTACACCACGCCCTTGCGGCTGAGGTTGCGCACCGAGGCCGGCACCAGGGCCACACCGATGCCGCCCGCCACGAGCCCCACGATCGTCTGCATCAGCCAGACATCCTTCTGCACGGCCTTGGGCTCGAAGCCCGCCGCCCGGCAG
Organism: Rubrobacter sp.; assembly: GCA_020253895.1. Taxonomy (GTDB): domain Bacteria; phylum Actinomycetota; class Rubrobacteria; order Rubrobacterales; family Rubrobacteraceae; genus Rubrobacter_B. The sequence goes on along the minus strand of JADDKG010000130.1, from coordinate 3,306 downwards.
ACCGCCGTCACCTGCCCGTAGAGCCCGGGCATCGGGTAGCGGGCCGGGAGGACGAACGGCTCGTCAGACACCTCCTGCAGGCGCACTTGGCTGCGCTCTGCCAGAGGATGCGTCTCCGGGAGCGCGAGCACCAGCGGCTCGCGCGAGATGCACTCCACGTTGAGCGCCGCGTCCTGCAGCGGCAGAAACAGAAACCCTGCGTCGATCTGCTGCTCGTGCAGGCGCTGCACCACTACGTCCGGCCTCATCTCCCGCAGGAACAGCTCCACCCCCGGGAAGCGGGTGGTGAACTCGCGCAGGATGGGGGGGAGCACCTCGTTGGTGGCGGAGGGGACGAACCCCAGCGCCAGACGTCCCACCTCACCGTGCCCCACCCGCTGGACCAGCCTCGTGGTCTGATCCAGCTGCACGAACAGCCGGCGCGCTTCCTCCAGCAGAAGCTCGCCGGCCTCCGTGAGTCTCACTCCCCGGCTCGTCCTGTCGAAAAGCCGTACCCCAAGCTCCCGCTCCAGCTGCCTGATCTGGGTGCTCAGGGGCGGCTGGGCCATGCGCAGCCGCCGGGCCGCGCGGTTGAAGCTCATCTCCTCCGCGACCGCGACGAAGTAGCGCAGGTGCCGCAGCTCCATGACCGTAGCCTATACGCTCTGAGTATAAAAAGCTATGCAGACCGTATTTGTACTATAACCCTTTTTGATCGAGAATAGGTGCCAGAGAGCCGATAGCGTGGCGGCGCGGTGGGGTAATCCAGCTACCGGAGGTGATGGCGGGCATTGGATAAGCTGACTTCGCTGAGGGAGGCGGTGGCCGGTCTGGTAAAGGACGGGGACAGGGTAGCGCTTGAGGGCTTTACGCACCTGATCCCCACGGCCGCCTCACACGAGATCATCCGCCAGCGGAAGAAGGATCTCACCCTAATCCGGATGACCCCGGACCTTATCTACGACCAGATGATCGGGATGGGCTGCGCCAGAAAGCTCGTCTTCAGCTGGGGAGGGAACCCCGGGGTTGGCAGCCTCCACCGCTTCCGCGACGCGGTGGAGAACGGCTGGCCGCGGCCCCTCGAGCTAGAGGAGCACTCCCACGCCGGGATGGCCAACCGCTACGTGGCCGGGGCCTCGGGGCTGCCCTTCGCGGTGCTGCGGGGGTATAAGGGTACGGATCTCCCGAAGGTCACCGATACGGTAGCCCCCATCCGCTGCCCGTTCACCGGCGAGGAGCTCATGGCGGTCCCGGCCATAAACCCGGACGTGACCGTGATACACGCCCAGCAGGCGGATAGGAGAGGAAACGTGGCCATCTGGGGCATCTCGGGCATCCAGAAGGAGGCTGCGCTCTCCGCCAGGAGGGTGATAGTCACCGTAGAGGAGGTGGTAGAGAGCTTCAGGCCGGAGCCCTTCCAGATCGTCCTGCCCTCGGTGGCCGTCGACGCCATCTGCGAGGTCCCGGGCGGGGCCTATCCCTCCTACGCCTACGGCTACTACGAGCGGGACAACACCTTCTACGAGGAGTGGGACGGGATCAGCCGCGACCGCGAGCGCTTCACGGAGTGGATGGAGAGGCATGTGATGGGCGTCGAGAGCTTCGAGGAGCACCTGAAGAGCATCCGGAAGGAAGAGGTGATCAAGGCTTGAGCGGCTACACCCCGGACGAGATGATGTCGATCGCCGCCGCGAGGGAGCTGAGAGACGGCATCCTGTGCTTTGTGGGGATAGGGCTTCCCTCGGAGGCGGCGAACCTGGCGCGGCGGACCCATGCCCCGGGGTGCATGCTCATCTACGAGTCGGGTACCCTGGGGGCGAAGCCCGACGTGCTTCCCCTCTCCATAGGGGACGGGGTTCTGGCCGAGAAGGCCGACTCGGTGGTCTCGGTGCCGGAGATCTTCAACTACTGGCTGCAGGCGGGAAGGATAGACGTCGGGTTCCTTGGGGCCGCGCAGATAGACCGCTACGGCAACCTCAACACCACCGTCATAGGGGACTACCGCACCCCCAGGGTGCGCCTTCCCGGAGCGGGAGGAGCCCCCGAGATAGCCGCCTCCGCGAAGGAGGTGATCGTGATCCTCAGGCACAAGCGGCGGGCTTTCGTGGAGAGGCTCGACTTTATCACCTCCGTCGGGCACTACATGGGAGGGGAGAGCCGCAGGGAGCTCGGCTACCCGGGTGAGGGCCCCTCCGCCGTCATAACCGACCTGGGGGTCTTGAGGCCCGACCCCGAGACCAAGGAGCTCACCCTCACCGCGCTACATCCCGGCGCGAGCGTGGACCGGGTGAGGGAGGAGACCGGGTGGGAGCTCAAGGTCTCCGGGGAACTCGAGGTGACCGAGCCCCCCACCGAGCGGGAGCTCGCGGTGCTCAGGGAGCTCAGGGCAGCCACCCGGGAGGCCGCAAAGGAGGCTGCCGGGTGAGCGCCCGGACAAAAAGAGGAGAGGACGGAGCGGCATGGCATACGAGAGCGTAAGGGAAGCCTGGATCGTGGGGGCGGTGCGGACCCCCATTGGCAGGCACGGCGGGGCCTTGAGCCCGGTGAGGCCCGACGACCTGGGGGCCATAGCCCTGGAGGCCCTCATGGAGCGCACCGGCGTACCTCCCTCCGAGGTGGAGGACGTCTACTTCGGGTGCGCCAACCAGGCGGGGGAGGACAACCGCAACGTCGCCAGGATGAGCCTGCTGCTGGCGGGCTTCCCGGAAGGGGTGGCGGGGGCCACGGTGAACCGCCTGTGCGGCTCGGGGCTCGAGGCCGTCTCCCAGGCGGCGAGGGCCATCATGCTCGGGGAGGCCGACGTCTACGTGGGCGGCGGGGTGGAGTCCATGAGCCGGGCGCCGTGGGTGGTGCCGAAGCCGGAGAGGGCCTACCCCACCGGACATACGACCATGTACGACACGACGCTGGGCTGGCGGCTCACGAACCCCAGGATGGAGCAGATGGGCCACACCGACTCTTTGGGGATGACCGCGGAAAACCTCGTCCAGGAGCGCTTCAAGCTCACCGCCGAGGAGCAGAAGCCCGAGGAGCTCGCCGAGGGCTACAACATCTCGCGCGAGAAGCAGGACCGCTTCGCCCTGAGAAGCCACCAGAAGGCGGTCGCAGCCCAGGATGCGAAGCGCTTCAGGGACGAGATCGTTCCCGTGCCGGTGAAGACCCGCAAGGAGGAGAGGCTCGTCGAGGCAGACGAGGGGCCCAGGCGCGACACCTCTCTGGAGAAGCTCGCGAGGCTTAAGCCCGTCTTCAAGCAGGGTGGCACGGTGACTGCGGGCAACTCCTCCCCCTTGAACGACGGGGCCGCGGCGGTGCTTGTGGTCTCCGGGG
>JADDKG010000013.1 GCA_020253895.1 Rubrobacter sp. | reverse complement strand
CTGGGACGAGCCCGGGGATGTCCGGCATCAGGGAGGCCACCGTGGGCCGCCCGAAGTCGTCGCGCATGGTGGTCAGGTAGCCGCGGGGCTTGTGCAGGGCGAGGTAGGCGTATCCGGAGGGGAGCTCGAGCCTCCGGCCGTCCAGGGAGACCTCATCCGAGGAGGGGTCCACCTTCGAGCCCAGGGAGGCCACCCGGCCGTTCACCCGGACCCGGCCGGCCCGGATCAGCTCCTCCGCCTTGCGGCGGGAGGGGGAGGCCCCCGAGCGGGCGAGGAAGGCCTGGAGCCGCAACGCTGCTAGTCCCCCCGCAGGATGCGCTCGCGCACCCGCTCCAGTTCCTCCTCGCGCACCAGCGACTCCAGGGGCGGGAAGTCCTCCCGGGAGGAGGCTCCGGCGGCCACGAGGAACTCCTCGGTCACGTCCAGGAGTGCCGCGGAGCCGGCCCCCTCCCCGGAGGTCCCGCGCTCGACGAGCAGGCCGCGTTCGATCAGGGTGCGCACCACCGCGTCCGAGTTTACCCCACGGACCCGGGAGATGGCGCCGCGGGTGAGAGGACCCAGGTACAGGACGCAGGCCAGCACCTCGTGGGCGGCCGCGGAGAGCGGGGCCGGGCGGGCCTCGCCCCGGAGGCGCTCCACCGCGGCGGCGCAGGAGGGGTTCGTCGCCAGCTGGTAGCCCCCCGCCACCTCCCGGAGCACCACGCCCGAGCGCTCGGGCGAGTAACGCATGGCAAGCTCCGAGAGGGCGTCCTCCACCTCGGCGGCGCCGAGCCCGGTGGCCGCGGCCAGGGTCTTCCGGTCCACCGGGCGGGCGCTCGAGAAGAGCAGCGCCTCCACCAGCTGCGCGGGCCTCATGAGGCGGGCTCCAGCGTCAGGGGGCCGAGGGGCTCCGGCTGGCGGAGCCGCAGGGAGCCCTCGTGGGCCAGCGAGAGGGCCGCGGCGAAGGTCACCGCCGAGCGCAGCCGGTCCATCCCGCGGGTAAGCTCCTCGAAGGAGAGGGGGCCGCGGGAGAGGGAGGCCCGGATCAGGGCGGCCAGCTCCTGAACGGTGACGGTTATGGGGCCGAGGTGCTTCACGGGGGGCTCCTCCAGGCGGGAGAAGACCCGCCGGGCGGAGAGGAGGAGGCGCTGGCGGTCGATGCGCGTCCGGCCCGGGCGCGGCGGGGCCTCGTGGGCCGAGGGGTAGCAGCCGGCGTTCGCCTCCAGGCGGTCGCGCAGGGCCTCCGCGGCCCGCCGGACCCTCAGGTAGGCCCCGAGGCGCCCGGCGAGCTCCTCCGGGGAGACGGGCTCCTCCTCGGCCCCCTCCTCCGCCTCCTGCAGCGGGAACAGCGTCCGGCTCTTAAGCAGCACCAGGGCCGAGGCCGAGCCCACGAACTCCGTGTCCAGCCGGAGCGCCTCCGGGCTGTGCGGGTCGCGGGAGCTCAGGTAGAGCCCTACCAGCTCCCGCAGGGGAACCTCGAAGATGTCCAGTTCCTCGCGCAGGATCAGGGCGAGAAGCCACTCGTAGGGGCCCGAGTAGACGTCCAGCTCCACCGTGAAGCCCGAGAGCGGTCCCGTCATCTGGCCTCCACGTGTAGCGGGAGCACGGAGGAGATCGGGTGGTACTCCATGCCGGTGCTCCGGGCCAACACCGGGTCCACCACCCGCCCCTCGGCCACGGCAACCCCCTGCCTGAGCCCCTCGTCGGCGTTCAGGGCGTCGGTCAGCCCCAGGCCGGCCACCCTCTTTACGTGGGGCAGCAGGGCGTTCGAGAGGGCCTGGGTCGCCGTCACCGGGACCGCCGCGGGCACGTTCCGGACGCAGTAGTGGATCACGCCGCGCTCCACGAAGGTGGGGTCCTCGAGCGTCGTGGGGCGGGAGGTCTCGATGCAGCCGCCGTAGTCCACGTCCACGTCCACGATCACGCTCCCCTCCCGCATCAGGCCGACGGTCTCGGCGTCCACCAGGGCGGGTGTGCGGGAGCTTACGACCAGCACCGCCCCGATGAGCAGATCCGCCTCCGCCACCGCCTCGCGGATGGCGAGGCGGCTTGAGGCCAGGGTGGTGACCCCCCGGAGCCGCAGGGCCTCCAGCGCCCGCAGCCGGTCCAGGTCCCGGTCCACCACCACCGTCTCGGCCCCGAGCCCGCTGGCCACCCGGGCGGCGGCGGTGCCCACGATGCCGCTGCCGAGGATCACCACCCTCCCGGGCCGGACCCCGGTGGCCCCGCCGAGCAGGATCCCCCGCCCCCCGGACTGGCGCTGGAGGTAGTGGGCCCCGATCTGGGGGACGAGCCGGCCGGCGATCTCGCTCATGGGCGTCAGCACGGGAAGCCTACCCCGGGCGTCCCGGATGGCCTCCATGGCGAAGGCCACGCAGCGGGAGCCGAGCAGCGCCTCCATGAGGCCGGGGTTGACCGGCAGCGAAAGGAAGGCCATGAGCACCAGATCCTCCCGCAGGTGGGGGTACTCCTCTGGTAGAGGTCCCTGAACCTTCACCACGAGTTCGGACTCCTCGTAGACCCGCCCGGCCTCCTCCAGCACCCGGGCCCCGGCGGCCTCGTACCCGGCGTCGGAGATGCCGGAGGCCGCCCCCGCACCGGACTCGACGAGGACGCGGTGCCCGGCCCGGCAGAGCTCGTGCACCGCGGGCGGGGCGATGGCCACCCGGGTCTCGCCGGCGGCGCGCTCCCGCACCACCCCTACCCTCACCGGCCGTCCTCCCCGAGGGCCAGGGCGACCGCGGCGGCCGCCGCGTCGAAGAAGGCGGGATCTTTCTCGTAGCCGCGTCCCATGCTCTCGAAGGTTAACCCGAAGCGCTCCTCCAATCCAGCAGCGCCGAAGGCCACCGGGATGTACCGGTGGCGCTCCGGGAGGCCCTCCAGCTCCCCTCTATCCAACGCCCCCTCCGGGAGCGCCACCCGGCACGGGGCCAGGGCCGCCTCCAGCGCTGCCCGGGTGTGGTGGGAGAGGCCGCGGTGGCGGGGCCGGGGATCGGCGCCCGAGACCCGGGGGGCGAGGACCGGATCTCCCCCGAGGGAGCAGGCCGCGTTGAGGGCGAGCGCCGCCGCCATCCCCCCGTGACCGTAGGAGGAGCCGGTCCCGATGATCCCGGGGCCTATCCCGGCGAGGACGAGGTCGCCTCTGACGGCCGCCGCCAGAAGGGCGGAGTACACGTTGGGGGCCTCCACGTCGCCCCCGAAGCAGTTCCCGGACGTAACTACCGCATCCAGCAGCCCCCGCCCCCGGAGCCTCCGGACGGCGGCCGAGAGCCCTGCCGGCAGGGCACCCCCCTCCTGCCACACGAACGCCACCCGGCATCCCGGACGCAGGAGCGCCGCGGCGCAGCAGGCGGGGACCAGATGCGAGTGGAGCGGCAAGACCGCGACCGGCACCCCCCGCAGGTCCTCCGCGAGCCCTCTGGGAGGGGAGGCCGGGTGTTGCAGGGGGGTGTAGGGGAGCTTCACGAAGTGGTCCCGGTTCTCTGGGACCTCCCCCGCTCCCCCGGATGGCACGAGCACCGCAAGCCCCCCGGTCCCGAGCCCCATCTCCAGCCCCAGGGTGTTGGCGAGAACCTCCTCTCCCCTGCGGGGAGGGGCGCCGAGCCGGGGGTAGCAGACCGCCGCGACCCGCCGCCCGGCGAGCGGGCCTTCGAGCACCTCCACCTCCAGGAGCCCGTCCCCGCCCGGCTCACCGAGGGCCAGCGCCCTCCTCAGCACCGCTAGAGAACCTCCCAGAGCGGGTGCTCCCGCAGGAAAGCCTCCACGTCTTCTTGCCCCCCGGTCCCGACCCAGGCGGCCCCACCCGGAGCCGGGCTCCAGGAGTGCGGCGTCTCCCGGACGGCGAAGCCCGCCCCGAGGAGGTCCCGGCGCAGGCGCCCCAGGGCCCGCATGTCGGCCTCCCGGGGGGGCTCCTCCCGGACCACCTCAGCCTCCAGGAGGGCGCCGGAGAGCGCGGCCGCCTCCATCACCGCCCGGAGCACGGCCTCGAGCGCCGCGCCGAGAGCGCCACGCTCGAGGGCCAGCACCTCGCCGCGCAGCAGCCGCAGCCCGCAGCCGGCCTCCTCCTCAGCAAGCCGCAGGCGGGCCCCGTCCTCCAGGACCGGCGGCGCCGGGAGCAGGGGTTCCGGCGGGGCGCCGCCGGTGCGCCAGGAGAGCTCGGCCACAAAGCCGCACCGGCCGGCCGCCCGGAGCGGGAGGGCCCCGGCGGACTCGGCTGGCAGCAGGGCGACACCCCTCTTCGGCGCCACATCCCCTCCTACCCGGGGTTCCCGTCCTCCCGTCCGCCGCCTGCCGGGGCCGCCACCCGGCCCGCCTGCTCGGCGGCCCCGAGGCAGGCCCCCACAAAGCCGTAGAAGAGCGGGTGGGGCCTCAGGGGCCGGCTCTTGAACTCCGGGTGGAACTGACTCCCGATAAAGAACGGGTGGTCCCGGATCTCGGCTATCTCCACCAGCCGCCCGTCGGGGGAGGTGCCGCTAAAGACCATCCCCGCATCCTCAAGCACATCCCGGTAGGCGTTGTTCACCTCGTAGCGGTGGCGATGACGCTCGGTGATCTCCGTGGCGCCGTAGGCTCCGGCCACCACACTGCCCTCGGCCAGGGAGGCCTCGTAGGAGCCCAGGCGCATCGTGCCGCCGAGGTCGCCGGCGCCGTCGACGATGTCCTTCTGCTCCTCCATGGTGGCGATCACCGGGAACTGGGTGTCCGGG
>JADDKG010000129.1 GCA_020253895.1 Rubrobacter sp. | reverse complement strand
TCAGCCGGGAGGACCGGGACACCAACGTGCTGCGCATAGGCTTTGTGGCCAACCTGCTCACCCGCAACGGGGTGGCGGTTATAGTCTCTGCCATAAGCCCCTACAAAGAGGCCCGCGACCAGGTGCGGCGCAGGATCATCGACTTTATCGAGGTGTACGTCGACGCCCCGCTGGAGGTGTGCGCCGAGCGGGACGTCAAGGGCCTCTACAAGAAGGCCTTCGAAGGGGAGATAGAGAACTTCACCGGGGTCTCAGACCCCTACGAGCCGCCCGTTGCCCCCGAGCTGCACATCCGCACCGACCAGGAGACCCCCCAGGAGAGCGCCCGGAGGGTGATCGAGCGGCTGGAGTATCTGGGGTACCTCTGGGACCCGGAGGAGGCTGAGGACTACCACTGGTCCCGCTAGGGCGGCCTCCGGAACTGGTGGCGGGGCGTGAAAAAGGAGCGGTAGGAGAGCAGACCCACCAGGATGGCGGCGATGGAGACGCTCCCCAGCAGCATGTAGAGCACCACCAGTTGCAGCTTTGCGGCCTCCAGCGGGGCGGCACCCCCTACTATCATGCCGACCATCGTACCGGGGAGGAAGATTACACCCGCCGTTTTCGTGGAGTCGATCAGAGGGATCATGGCCCCCTTGAGCGCGGTCCTCAGGATGGGCGAGACGGCCTGGCGGCTCGTGGCCCCCACGGCCAGGGCGCTCTCCACCTTCAGCCGCTGCTCCGCGATGTTGTCCCGGATGCTCGTCAGCGTCAGGCTCGCGGCGTTCATGGAGTTTCCTATCACCATCCCCCCGAGGGGTATCAGGTAGCGGGCCGTGGGAGGCACGATCCGCAGCAGCAGGAGCACGGCCAGGGTGGCCGCAGCGGCCACCGCTATAGCCCCGGTCGCAACCACAAACGCACGCGGCACGTCCCTCACCCGGCGGGCGGAGGTCCAGCCGGCGAACAATACCATCCCGGTCAGGAGCACGACGACGGCCCCCAGGCTCTCGAGCCCGAAGATGTAGTCGATCACATACCCTATTGCGGTGAGCTGGACGAACGAGCGCACAACAGCGACCCCGATATCCCTCTCTAGGTCCAGCCTCTGGTAGAGGCTCATGGCCACGGCAACGGCCACAAGCCCCAGGGCCAGCAACGCCGGGAACACCGTCTCGATCCCGTTCACGCTAGAGCCTCCCAGATAGCAGGCGCCTGACGCCCCTGCCCTCCAGATCCTTCCTGCTCCACTCCCCCTCCAGCCTGCCCCCGACCACGAGGATGATACGGTCGGCAACGCGCTCCACCTGATCCAGAGCGTGGCTCACCAGGACTATGGTGAGACCCAGATCGCGGTTCAACCCGACCACCAGCTCCTCTATCCTCTGGCGCGACCTCTCGTCCAGAGCGCTGGTGGGCTCGTCCATAAGGAGCACCTCCGGCTCAAGAGCCAGCGCCCGGGATATGGACACCCGCTGCTGCTCCCCCACGGAGAGATCGCGGGGAGCCCGGCCTCTCAGCGAGGCGTCGAGCCCCACAAGGCCCAGCAACCGGTCCGGATCGGCAGCCTTCCCGGCGAGGCGAGCCCCGTAGAGCACCGCCTCCTCGACCGACGCCTCAAAGAACGCGGGCGTCTGGAAGACCATACCCACCCGCCTCCGGAGCTCCAGGGGATCCATCCCGCTCGTGGCCAACCCGTCCAGGTAGACCTCGCCCCGATCCGGCTCTATAAGCCGGTTGATTGCCCGGAGCAGGGTGCTCTTGCCGGCCCCCGAGGGGCCCACGACGCACGTTATCTTCCCACCCGGGATCCCGACCGAGATCCCCTTCAGGATCCCGGTGCCCTCCACGGCGTACCCCAGACCGGATATCTCGATCTTGGCAGCGGAGCCCATCGCGAAAAGCGGAGCTAGCAGGCCGTCCCTCCTGTTCGCCCCTCGAGGAGGGGGACTGAAGCCCTGTCAGTGGTGGACCCAGGCGTCCGGGTCGCTCGTCAGCTCGGTGACCGCCTCCGGCAGCTCGCCGCGCACCAAGTCCTCCAGGGTCACGTTCTCCAGCACCGAGCGGAGGCTGGCCCTGACCGCCACCCAGACCTCCTGCAGGTGCTCCGCTGCCCCCTCGTACTCCACGTTCTCCGGCCACTCGCCCCGGACGTTCGCCAGCGGCCCCTCCACAGCCCGGATGATCTCCGCCAACGAGATCTCCCCTGCGGGCCGGGCGAGCCAGTAGCCGCCTGAGGCCCCCCGTTGGGCCCGGACTATCCCCGCCCGCTTGAGATCCAGCAGGATGTTCTCCATAAACTTCTTGGGGATCTTCTGGACCTCCGAGATCCACTCCCCCTTCACCGGCCCGGAGCCCTCCATCCCGGCCCGGGCCAGCTCCGCGACCGCCCGCAGCGCGTAGTCTGTTCTGGCGGAAACCTGCAAACCACCCACCTCTCGCCAATTACCCTTCTTCTATAGACAATTGTACGATAGAGGCCGCCTCCGCGTCCTAGCGCCCCCGCCGCCCCTGCCGCACGGGGCGTACCACGTACTGGATATAGCCGCGCGGGTTGCGCTCCGCCCAGGCGTTTAGCTCCCGGGCCTTCCACTCGGCCTGCTCCCGGGTGGGGTAGCGGGCGACCTCCCACTCCCCGAAGAAGAGCACAGCCACCACCTTGAAGGACCTCTCCGCCACCGGCCTCTCCGTCTTGCCTGCCCTTATCCCCGATGCTAACATCGGGCATGCGTTAATCCTCTCTGTGGGGAAGGGAGATGGCGGAAAACCACCCGGCTCCGCTGGAAGGCATGCAGGTAGTGACCCTGGCGGCCAACGTGCCGGGCCCCGCGGCGGCCGCCCGGCTGCACGGGCTGGGAGCCTCCGTTATCAAGGTGGAGCCTCCGGGCGGGGACCCGCTGGCGCGCTTCTGTCCCTCCTGGTACAAGGCGCTCTCGGCGGGCCAGAAGGTCCTCCGGCTGGACCTCAAGCACCCGGGGGACCGGGAGCGGCTCGGGCGGCACCTGGCCGCCTCGGACCTCCTGCTCACCTCCAGCCGGCCGGCGGCCCTGGAGCGGCTCGGGCTGGGGTTCCGGACCCTCCGGCAGGAGCATCCCCACCTCTGCCAGGTGGCGATCGTCGGGCACCCCCCGCCCCGGGAGGAGGAGCCCGGCCACGACCTGACCTACCTAGCGGAGGCCGGCCTCCTCTGCCCCCCGGAACTGCCGCGGACCCTGCTGGCGGATCTGGCGGGCGCGGAGCGGGCGGTCGGCGCGGCGCTGGGGCTCCTGCTGCGGCGGGAGCGGGGAGGGGGAGCGGGCCGGGAGGTCGTCTCGCTGGCCGGGGTGGCCTCGGATCTCGCCGCCCCGCTCCGGCATGGGCTCACCGCCCCCGGCGGGTTACTGGGGGGCGGCTTCCCCGGCTACGGGCTCTACCGGTCCGCCGACGGCTGGGTGGCGGTGGCGGCCCTCGAGGAGCACTTCTGGAGAAGCTTCCTCGCCGGGCTCGGGCTGCCAGAGGGCGCCGGGAGAGAGGAGATCTCCGCCCGGATCTCGCAGAGGGGGTGCAGGGAGTGGGAAACGTGGGCGCGCGAGAGAGACCTGCCGCTCGTCGCGGTCGGGGAGGCGCCCCCGAAAGGAGAGGAGGAGTAGGATGCAAGGGCTCACCATGGACTACCAGCTCACCCTTCCGGCCGTCCTCAGGAGAGCGGACCAGCTCTTCGGGCGCAAGGAGATCGTCACCCGCCGGCCTGACAGGAGCTTCCACCGCTACACCTACGCGGACTTCGTGAGCCGGGCCAAGAAGCTCGCGGTCGCCCTCGGCGGGCTCGGCCTCCAGAAGAGCGACCGGGTCGCCACCCTCGGCTGGAACACCTACCAGCACCTGGAGGCGTACTTCGGGGTGCCCTCCGCCGGGCTGGTGCTGCACACCCTCAACCCCCGCCTCCCCGCCGACGATCTGGCGTACATCAT
>JADDKG010000128.1 GCA_020253895.1 Rubrobacter sp. | reverse complement strand
CCTCATCATCGGGAGAGCGCCCTCCGCACCGCCCGGGCCACCGCCTCGGCGGAGAACCCGACCATCTCGGTCCCCTCCGGGAGCGCCCCGCGGATGCGGGCGGCCAGATCCCCCTCGCCCGCATCCGCGGGGGCGCCCTCCAGCGCCCCCGCGATGCTCTCCAGCGCCTCGGGCGGCTCCAGGAAGAAGTCCCCGCTTATCCTCACCGAGCGCAGCCGCCCCCCGGCGACCTCCAGGTCCGCCGCGACCAGCTTGCCGCCCGGCGTCTTGTACTCCCCGCGCACCTCAGTCCCCCCGCAGCCGCTCGACGTTGGCGAGAAGCCCCTGCTCGGAGGGGCCCCACCTCTCCGCCGGGCTCTGCCTCCTCCTGTGCAGGTTGCGCTTCAGGCTCTCGTAGGGGTTCTTGGGCCCGCGGCCGCTCCGGAAGGCCGCCCGCAGAGCGTCGAGCGCCTCGTGCACCCGCTCGGGGGACTCCCCGTCCAGGTCGGCCCGGATCTCCTGCAGCGTCGGCGGGCGGCTCATCATCCGCCGCATCACGCTGTGCACCTCGGTGGCGAGGTCCACCTGCTGCTGGCCGAAGATGTCCGTCCCCTGCTTGCCCATCAGCACCGGCGGCCGCGGGAACCGGCCGAAGACAGGCACCGCGTAGTGGGCGTGCCGCAGCAGCAGGCGACCCTTCTCCAGCTGCAGCAGCTCGTCGCGGGTGGTGGCCGAGAAGGAGCGGTAGCTGGCGCCCGAGAGCTCCTCGTCCCCGATGCGCCCGTAGAGGCTGGTGGCCGCGTTGCCCACCACCTCGTCGTGCACCTTGCTGCGGAACTGCTGGGCCCCGAAGAGCGTCAGGTTCAGGTGCCGCCCGCGGGCCGAGATGTCCACCAGCGTCTCCCGCAGGGGGGAGGAAGCCGCCCCGGAGGGGGCGTACTTGTTCAGCTCGTCCACGAAGATGATGAGCTTATCCACCCCCAGCTCGCCCCGCTCGGCCTTCTCCCAGATCCTCTCTATCACCTTGGTGACGACGAGGTCCTGCGGCACCCCGGTGAGCCGGGAGATGTCCACCACCCGCATCTCGCGGTCGGTGAAGGCCTCCTCGACGTGGGGGGAGCCGTCGTAGTCCACCCTGCCGTGCACCAGGAGGCCGCCGCACTTGCTGGGAAGGCCGTTGAACCGGTTCCAGACCTTATGTATGGTCATCCGGTTGTGCCCGCGCCAGCTGCTGCGGCCCTCCTCCTCTTCGAAGTAGTCCTGGATCTGGCGCATCTTCTTGAAGAAGCCGTCCATGGTGCCGACCCCGTCGGCCCGCAGGGTCTCCACGAAGCCCCGGAACTTGTCGTCGTAGTCGGAGTGCTCGAAGATCCTGCCGGCGTACGGGAGGATCTCGGCGAGGTCCCAGACGATGGGGTACACGCAGTAGTCCTCCCCGCGGGCGTTGCGCAGGGTGTTCAGGCGCCGGGCGTCGAGGTCCCGGGCGTACACGACCTCCCCGCCCGGGTCCAGCCCGGGCCTCAGCGGGGCGAAGATACGCAGGTTCTCGAAGGGCTCGGTCCGGAGCCCGAGCTCCCGGTACATCTCGCGCTCCTCCGGGCTGAGGCCCCGCTGCCCGGCCCGCTCGTAGCGGGCGGCGAGCTCCGGGTCCTCCCCGGGATCTACCTCGATGGGCTTGTCCAGAAACAGCAGGTCGGCGCCCTTTACGTTGAACATGAGGGCGGCTACCTTCCTGCGGGAGCGCTGGAAGATGCTGGCGATGGTGAACAGGGCGTGGCTGGTCTTGGTGGAGAGCCCGCTCATGCCGGTGATGTTGAGGTGCCCGGCCTCCGGGCCGAGCAGGTAGTCCTCGTCCACGTAGAGCGGGGTGCGCTGGGGGCGTCCGCCGCGCTCGTTGCCGTTCTCGTGCAGCAGCATGGGGATGGGGGTGCCCGAGAAGTCCTCCACCCCCAGGGCGAACTCTATGGCCTCCCTAGTGGCGAAGTAGACCGGCCCGCTGCGCACCGGCCGGCGGGAATTCCTGCCAGGCTGCCGGTGCCGGGTGGCGAGCACCCGGGCGCGGAAGACCAGGATCTCTGTCCGCTCGGAGAGCGGCTCCAGCGCGGCGTCGCCGTCGTGGGCGTAGAAGTCGTCGAGGAAGCTCTGCAGGTCCGAGTAGCGGCGGGGGTCGTCCAGCACGGCCACCGCGGTTGCGTCCTCGCTCTCGGCGGCCACGATGTGCCCGATGTCCAGCCTGCGGGCCGCCTCGGTCTCGGCGGTCCAGAAGTAGAACTCGTGGGCGGTCGCCGGGTACTCCTCGCTGGTCACCGCCCGGCCGATGGGGCCGGACTCGGTGTCCAGGTACTCGGGATGCAGCATCCTCTCTTACCTCCCGTCTCGCCGTAGCTGACGCTGCAGGCGCAGGTAGGCCCTCTCGGAGCCCTGCACCACCGGTTTGAGGGTCTTCTCCACGTGGTGGATGGGGTAGATCATGGCCGGCCATCTGGGGTCGGGCTTGGCCAGCGGCGCCCGCTCTGCCAGGATCCAGCGCGTGATCTCGTCGGCCATGCCGGGATCGGTGCCGCGGGCGGCCTCGACCCGCATGAGCGACCCCAGCGCCCCGGCCCCCGGCTGCGGCGGCCAGCACCGCACGTACCAGGAGGCCCGCTGGTCGGTGACGGTACGCCGGACCTGCCAGCCGGGGATAAAGCTGGTGGTGCGCATCCCGGGTGCCAGGTCGAGCAGGAGCTCGGCCTCCGCTCCCCCGAACTCGGGCCGGGCCACGCTTTTTATGAGCCCCACGGCCCGCGGAGAGGGCCTGCCGAGCTGCCCGTCGGCCGCCAGCCAGTCGTCGTTGTCCAGCACCCGGTCGTCTTCCTCCCACCGCCGCAAGAGCTCGGTCTCGAGCCGCTCCCGCAGGGTGCGCGCCCGGCCGAAGGCGAGCGCCCGCAGGCCCGGGTAGTCGGAGGGGTCGGGGGCGGGAACGTGCTCGGTGGAGCTGAGCACGTGCCACGGAGAGCCGGGGGCCTCCTCGTAACCGAGGGGCGCCAGGCCGGCCTCTACCAGCAGATCCCGCAGCATCTCCACCCTGGGGTCGCCGGCCTCGACGGGCAGGATCACGGCCCGCACCAGCTCCGGGGGGGAGCCGAAGCGCATCCGCGAGAGGCGCCGCCCCCTCCGCTCGGCGATCGCCGCGGCCACCGTGGTCGCCACCACCGGGGCCGCCCCGATCCGGCAGATCTCCCGGGTGCTCTGGACCCCGTCCAGAAAGTAACGCAGCCGCGAGCGCCCGTCCGGCTCGCCGGGGTCGCGCACCCCGGGCGGGCTCTCCAGATGCCGCGCCTCGCCCGGCGCCTCCTCCCCGACCGGGGGCGAGATCCCTTCGGCCTCCAGGTCCACCAGCCCGGCGCCCGCCACGGGCCGGACGCCCCGCTCTCCGGCCCGCTCCAGCGCCTGCCCGATCCGGTCCACGAACTCCCTGGCCGTCCTCCCCGGCAGCATGCCTACGAGTATACGGGGGCCCGGCGTAGAAGGCTATCCCTGTTCTTCAGGTAGAGGTATAGGAAGCTCGAAGCGGGAGGACGCCGCGGCGACGGCCCGCCGGAAGCTCCGGCGCTCCTGCGGGGTCTCGCGGAAGGACTCGCGGGCGATCCGTAGGATCTCACGGGCCTCCTCGCGCTGCTGGCGTGCGTTGGTGAGCTCTTTGGAGAAGGCGTAGCGCAGATCCCCGCCCTCGGCGCGGTAGAAGTGGACGTGGATTTTGTTCTGGCGTCCGAGCCCGGCGAGGGCCGCGTCTCCCGAGACCTGGGACACGTCCAGCAGGGTGGCGGCCGAGAGCGGCTCCTTCCCCTCCGGGTAGATAGAGAGCGCCAGGCGGACGACGGGGCCGTAGGGGGTCTTGTAGGTCTCCAGCCGGCGTGCTACCCGGGCGGGCCCCCGGACCGCCTCTACCCGCTCCGCCGGGGCGGCCACGACCACGTGTGCGGTCGGGGGGCGCATCGAGCCGCGCTTCTGGGTCGAGACCACCCGCGCCTGCACCCCCCGCTCCTCCACCGCCCGGGCCAGGCTGCTCCGGACGCGCTCCGGGAGGTTCAGGCCGTCGCTCACCGGCCTCCGAACCTCTCGAAGA
Organism: Rubrobacter sp.; assembly: GCA_020253895.1. GTDB lineage: Bacteria > Actinomycetota > Rubrobacteria > Rubrobacterales > Rubrobacteraceae > Rubrobacter_B. The sequence continues at coordinate 3,705 of JADDKG010000128.1, read as the reverse complement.
GGCGCACGAAGTAGGCCACCGTCTCCAGGTAGTCCTCCACGCGCACCGACTCGTTGGGGGAGTGGATCCTGCTCTGCGAGTCCGCCACGTTGCCGGCCATGATGGTGGGGATGCCCAGCTCGGTGGCGATGAGGGAGGTGGGGCCGCTGCCGCCGATGGTGGGGTAGACGAGCGCGTCGTCCCGCCCGAGGTCGCTCCAGGTCTTTCGGGCGAGGCGCACGATGGGGGCGTTCACCGGGGTCTTGGCCGGCTCCAGCCCGTGCAGGTCCACCACCTCGATGTCCTCCATGCCGCGGCGCCGCAGGTGCTCCCGCAGCAGCTCCACCACCCGCGAAGGGCTCTGGCCCGCGACAAGCCGGAAGTCCATCTTCACGAACGCCTCGGAGGGCACGATCGTCTTCGACCCCGGCCCGGTGTAGCCGGAGTACATCCCCGCGATGTTCGCGGTCGGCTTCAGGAGCATCTCCTCCAGCGCCTCCCGCCCGGAGAGGTTGCGGTCCAGCGCCCCGACCCCCCAGGATGCCTTCAGGGCCGCATCGTCGAACGGGATGCGGGAGATGGCCTCCAGGTCCTCCGGGGAGGGCGGCTCCGCCAGCTCCATAAAGCCGTCGAGGGTTATCTCCCCCCGCTCGTCCTTGATCGTCCTGAGCGCCTGCACCAGCCTCCAGGCCGGGTTCGGGGCTATCCCCCCGTACATGCTGTGCAGGTCGTGCGAGGGGCCCTTCGCCCGCAGCTCCACGTAGGCCAGCCCCTTGGTCCCGCAGAAGATCACCGGTCGACCGGCCTCGTCCTTGATAGAGCCCTCCCACAGGCAGGCGTCGGCGGAGAGCAACCCGGCGTGCTCCCTGACGAAGGGGGCCAGGTTCGGGCTGCCCACCTCCTCCTCCCCCTCGATGAGGAACCGGAGCCGGAAGGGGAGCTCCCCGCGTTCCCGCAGGTAGATCCTCAGGGCCTGTATCCGGGCCAGCACATCTCCCTTGTCGTCCGCCACCCCGCGGGCGTAGAGCCGCCCGTCACGGACGGTGGGCTCGAAAGGGTCGCTCTCCCAGAGCTCCAGAGGCTCCGGCGGCTGGACGTCGTAGTGCCCGTAGGAGAGGAGGCCCCTCTCTCCCTCCCCGATCTCCGCGTACACCACCGGGTGCCCCGCCGTCTCCATCAGTCGGGCCCGGGCCCCGGCCTCCTCGAGCCGCCGCAGCACCCACCCCGCACACTCCCGGAACGCCTCGCCCCCGTCCTCCCGGGCCGAGACCGAGGGCATCCTCAAAAACTCCTTGAGCTCCTCGAGAAGCTCCTCACGCATCCCCGCAAGCCGCTCTCTCAGCTCCATTCTCCCTGGGGCCTTTCTCCCGCTTCTCCGCTCCGCACCAGCTGAGGTTAGCACTTTTGCCCGGCGCCGCCACGACCCGTAGCGACGCTCCCCGCTCCCTTGATATATTGGGGGCGAGCCATGGCCAAGGGCAGAAAACCCGCGCGGCCCGGACCGCCGCCCCACCCCACCCGCAGCGACGAGTTCCTCGGGCTCGACCTGGAGGGCATGAGCCCCCGGGCGCAGGCGGTCACCGGCCTCACCGTCGGGGGCGTCATCCTCGCCGGTGTGGCCCTCATCCTAGCCCTGCACCCGGAGTTCTTCTGGCTCATCTTCGTCTTCGGCTGGGTGATCTTCCCCGCCCTCGGGCTCTTCGCCCGGGGGGTGGCAGGGCTCACCGACGCCCGCTCCGGCGGGCGCGCGGCGGAGAGCGGCGAGCGGGAGCTGCTCGAGGCCCTCAGACGGCGCGGCGAGCTCACCCCGGTCGAGGCCGCGATGGAGACCTCGCTCACCGTCCGGGAGGCCGAACGGCTCCTCAAGGAGCTCGCCGAGGGAGGGCATCTGGACGTGCGGGTGCGCGGCGGCGGGCTCTCCTACTCGCTGTGGGGTCGGGGGTCGCGGGAGGGCGGCTAAAGGAACTGTGACCGTGGTATCATCAGAAAAGAAAGGGCTTGGCGCGTAGGATCCCGAGCGCGGGGTAAGAAACTCTCTAACCATGGAAGAGCGTAAGATCCCAGAGACCCTCGAAGAGGCGTACCGGCTGAGGGACGAGGCTAAGACCCCCGAGGAGTGGGACTTCTACCAGGAGCACGTCTACCGGCTGCGCAAGGAGGAGTACCGCGCCCGGGGAATCCGGACGGAGATCTCCTCCCGGCGCCGCGAACGGCAGAGCGCCATAGAGCTCTCGCGGGAGATGTTCTTTCTGGAGGTCTCCGAGGTCGCCGGCAGGGCCGCCGGAGGGGAGAGGAGGGCCCGCGCGGTGCAGGAGGAGGCGCGCAGGTACGCCGCCCGCCTCGACACCCATGCCTTCCTCAAGCAACTCGCCGCGCCCCACTCGGGGGCGGTGGACCTCTACCGGCGCAACTACCTGGAGCTCCTGCGGATGGGCAAGCCGCCCTCCGAGGCCTACTACCTCTCCCGGATCATCGGCCTCGCCGGGGAGCAGGAGTTCCGGGCGGCCCTGGAGTCCATACGCCGCACCGGCTACCCGGGGGGAAGGCTCCCCTACCTGGTCGAGAAGGCCGCCATCCGCATCCGGGACCTGCCGGGGGGGATGATCCTGATCCTCCTGACCTTCTTCGTCTCGCTGTTCGCCTTTGTCTGGGCGACCAACGAGTGGGGTAACGCGAGCGCGGGGACCATCCTCTTCGTCACCCTGGGGCTCATCGCCGCCGGAGCCCTCATGCTGATCTCCGCGGTCTTCATCGTCACCTTTATACGCTCCATAAACAAGTAGCCGGGCTGGACCCGCAGCCGCCGGTGCGGTATACATGCGCGGTACGCGGCAATCCTGAGGAGGGGGACACCCGTGAAACGCCTGACCCTTGTCCTCGCGGCGCTGCTTCTGGCCGCGTCCGCGGGGGCGCTCGCGCTGCGGGCCGAGCCCGCAACCGCCGCCTCCGGCGGCTACGTCGCCCGCTGCGGGGGCGGCAAGATCTTCCTGAACGCCAAGGAGAAGCGCAGCTTCCAGCTGCACAACAGGGCCCGCCGGGAGCGCGGCCTGCGCCCCTTCTGCGTCCACCCGGCCCTCCAGAGGGCCGCCCGCGCCCACTCGAAGGACATGATCCGGCGCGACTACTTCGCCCACGGCAACGCGGGCGCCCGCCTGAAGCGCTACGGCTACGACTGGCGGGTCTACGGCGAGAACATCGCCGGAGGGTCGGGCTCCTACGGGGCCCCCGGCGTGATCTTCAGGCGCTGGATGAACAGCCGCCCGCACCGGAAGAACATCCTCGACCGCCGGTTCAGGGAGATCGGAGTAGGCACCTACACCGGGAACTACAGGGGCTACCGGAACTACACGATGTACACCGCGGACTTCGGGAGCCGCTAGGAGGAGGCCTCCGGGGAGAGCCGCACGTACCGCTCCCCGGCCCCGGGCGCCGTGATCCCGAGCCAGAACCGGGAGGCGTCCGAAGCCACCTCGAAGTTCACCCGGCCCTCCCCGCTCTTCCCCGGCGGGATGAGGCCGTGCTCGTTGAAGAGCACGTTCTTCTCCGGCGGGACGAACTGGGCGTTGAACTCCGGGCTGGGGAGGTACTCCCACCCCTGGCCGTCCACCAGCCGTACGAACTCCTCGGTGAGGGTGACGGGCCTCTCGGAGACGTTTCTCACCTCGAACGACACGCTGACGAAGCTCCCCGGCAGCGTCTCCGGGGGGAAGGTGTAGGAGGTGAGCT